>WJKD01000834.1 GCA_014729315.1 Promethearchaeota archaeon
GAACAATTAAAGGAGAGAATCTCTGATAGCTTAGAAAGAGCCAATATTGAGATAAAAAATTTTAGATATAATGAGGGCGTCATCAAGCTAAGGAGCATAATCAAGATGATGGAGAGGATCGGATGGAATAAAGAAATTGGCGAGGTTAAGAAACAAATTCACGTATTAATGAACAAAAGCCACGTTCCTATAATCGCGACAGAAGAAATGGCTGAAGGAGAAAATATGGATAGATTCAATTCAGCTTACGAGGCATTAGATAATGCTCAAGTTGCTTTAATCAAAAACAGAATGAAAAAGGCTTTATCTGAATTAAAAGAAGCTAAATTTAACTTAGTTAAAACGGAATTAAAACAAGAATATTCTGACGAAATTGACAACAAAATCGAAGAGATTCGAAACTTTTTACAGAAGAAACAAAAAGATAAAGAAATTAGCTTATCAGAAGTTGAAAAGTTAGCATTAGAAGAACAAACAGAGATTTCTCCTGAGATAGCTTACGAATTTATGGACAAATGTAAAAAGGAAGAAAGAAAGAATCGTTTTGAACAAGCAATTGAACACGCTATTCAAGCTAAAAAGATATTCTCCAAGTTGGGAAAAGAATGGAATAAGGAAGCAAAACGTATCGAATATTATATAAAACAAATAGAAGAGAAAAAAGAAGAAAGAAAGCGCTCCTTTGAAATGGCGAAACAAGAGCTTGAAGAAAAAGAAAAATCGTTAAAAGAAGAACAAGAACTCTTTAAGGATAGAATAAAAGCAAGAAGAGAAGAAAGAAGAAGAAGAATCAAGGAACTATTAAAAAAAGAAAAATGAAAGAAATTTTTTACTTACTATTTTTTACATTCGATTTAGACAAATATTTCCTCTGATAATTCGCTTTTTACATGAGAATTGATGGAATTTTCGTCTAATCTTTCTTTAATCGAATCTTCAATTAAATATTCTGTTTTGATTAAGTCTCTGACGCCTACCCTAATCGCCTCACTTCTATTGGGAAATTTACCTTCTGCAACTAATAATTCTAAAATTTTTATATATGATTCAGGTAAATTGACGGATATTAATTTCGTAATACTCACCTTTATATGTTAGTTTAGTTTTTTATTAATTAACTTTTAAATCCTTACTTTTTGTGGAGACATATACGATGATATTATATATACCAGCGTGATATTTAAACATTCAGCGGAAATAGACCCCATGTAAACCGACAAAAATACTTAATTTATAAAATTTAATTCTTATATACAATACATATATATAATGCGTTATATGTTACATATAAAAAACAAAAAAAGAAGATTTAAAAATGGCTGATATTCAAGCGCAGTTAAAAGACCACCTAAAAAACGGCAAAGATTGGGAAAAAATGGAAACGCCAATTCCAGGAGTAACTGTAGTTAAAGTCCCAGAGACTAAAACGCGACCGGCGTTACTTTTTCTTGAAATCAATCCTTTGAAAGAAGACGGACGACCCATGAAACGAAAAGGTCTATTTGTAGGAGATAAAGAAATGCTGGTGAAATTTGCAGAGACTCTCCAAGACGATCAAGTATATCAATTAATCGGTGAAATCGAACAAGTAAACCCCGAAAGAAAGTCGTCTGGTTCAAAAAAGAAATTAAAGATGTAAAAATTCTTTTAATACTTACATACTTTTGAGTATCCATTTTAATATGCATAATTATGAAGGTATTCCATTAGTCTGATCCCGCTTTTTTTAATAACTCTTTTTTTATAATACACTTTTCGCATTTTACTTGTCTTAAATCATCACCGCTCATACTTTAGAATTAAATATAAATACGTAAAATATATTTTTTTATTAAATAACATTAAAAATTAATAATAATTCGAAAGGAAAAAACTAAGAAAAGAATAACACTTATTTAAAGGAGTATGGGTTAAAATGACAGAAACATTTGATGGAAAGCACTGTAGTGAGTGCGGCGGAGATACCTTCCGCGTCGTTAACGACGAGTGGATGAAGAGGACTTTTAGATTCGTCGAAAATGGTCAACTGAAGATGTGCGAAAATTGCGGAGCAAAATTTCTTGTCTGTGAAAATTGTGGAAATTTATATACGCGAGTTCACCCCGCTTTGGAGCCTTGGGAAGTTTCAAAACAATGTCCGGCTTGTGGGCATGTAGATCCGGAAGTAAAAGCGTGGGACGGGGTTTCAGCGAGATAATTTCATTTTTTTTAATTCTTTTTTTAATCTTGATTCGCAAAATCATAATCTTTCAAAGATAAACAGCGATCTTTTGCCAAATCGCATCAAAATGCGACTTGTAATAATGAGCAAAACAATCAAATTTTACCATTCATTATTAAAAGTATCTGAAGAAAATTTAAATGAGTTTAAATCAAATATTGTTTTAAACTGAATAAACAATTATTTTTTGAGTATTGATTATGAGTAATATTAAAGTAGAAATTGCCTCTCCGGAAAACATTCAAGCTTTAGAAAGCTTTACCCGACAGTTAGTCGAAGGATTAGGGCAAGAATTCGATCCAAAACGCTTTGATTGGGGAATCCGGAGAAGATTATACGATCCTCTCCAAAGACACGGAATATTGATCGCAGTTGATGAAGATAAAAACGATATTGTAGGAATGATAATTGCCGAATTGAGAATTGATCCCTTTGGATTATCGGAAGGCTATATAAAACAATTTTTCTTAAAACCTGATTATAGAGGTAAGGGAACGGGACAAATATTATTAGAAAAAGCGGTTGATCATTTGAAGAAAATAAAAGTAGAAAAAGTAAAAGTGAACATTAAAAAGAAAGCGATCGAAGCGGCTAATCTTTACGAAAAAATGAACTTTAGAAAAGTGTACGAAGTGTTAGAGCTAGATCTAACAAAAAACGACCCAAAAAAATAAAAATATGTAGATTGATACGATGACTATAGATTTAGAAACTCCTTGGGTTGAAAAATACCGTCCTCAATCGTTTGACGATATTGTAAGTCAAAACATCGCCGTAGACAATTTGAAAGATTTCGTTGAGAGCGGCGAGATGCCTCATATGATCTTTACCGGACCTGCTGGTACTGGAAAAACTAGTACAGCTTTAATCGTTGCGAAAAGGCTTCTTCCCGATGAAAACTATTATCGGAATTTATTGGAATTAAACGCCTCTGATACCGTGAGAATGTCGTATGTCAGAAGGGTTCTAAAAGATTTTGTTAATCAGAGCATGTTTGCTGGAAGTAAGAATTCCTTAAAACTTGTAATCTTAGATGAGGCAGATAATATACCTAATCAAGTCCAGCAAGCACTTAGGAGAATTATTGAGAAATCTTCCTCGAGTGTAAAATTTATACTGATGTGTAATTATATTAATCGTATCATTGATCCAATCATTTCAAGATGTGCGGTATTTCGATTTGTACATCTACCTGAGGATAAAATCGTCGAGCGACTAAGAATTATAACAGAAAAAGAAGAAATCCAAATCCCTCCCGAAAAATCTGAAGAATTCTTTAATACATTATATTTCATATCCGGCGGAGATTTAAGAAAAGCGATTAATACTCTGCAAGCGGCTGTGGCTTTAGAATTATTAGAAAATATAAAGATTGACGAGTTGTTCAAAATTTCAGGTTTTGTGGAAAAGGATGTACTCAATAACCTCTCAGAAGCTTTTCAAAAAAAAGATTTTAAAAAAGCAAGAAATATTTTTAATTCGATTGGAAGTTTTGACAGCCGAAATTTTATTAGACAATTAGTTACATTATATCCTGATTTAAACCTAAACAAAGATAATTTTACTAAATTAATTGCGTACACGGGAGAAATTGATTATAAAATTAGTCAAGGTGGAGACGATTATATTCAGATTCTCGCGTTGATCGCAGATATTATAGAAAAAATAGAGAATCTAGCGTCTTAAAAATGAACGATAGTCCAATATGGAGAATAAAATATTTACCTAAAAATCTAGAGCAAATATGTGGACGCAACCATATAAAACATAGATTAATAGAAATTATTAAAAATCAGAATTTTCCACATCTCTTATTTGTAGGTGCCGAAGGCATCGGAAAAACAACGATTGCAGATTTATTTGCCAAACAATTTTTAGGTAAGTATTACGATGCAAATTATAAAGTAACTTACGCGAATGTTCCACTTACTTCAGAGGAAAGAAAACAAGCTCGATCAGACGCTTACATTTCGACCTCCAAAATCGGCAGCACTGCGGGTAAAAGAATTACGACTCCCGCATTTATTCAAGTTAAAATTAAACCATTCGTTCAATTGAAAGTATTAGGTGGAGCTCCTTTCAAAATATTAGTTGTCAAAAATTTTGATGCACTAGGATCAGACCAACAAGGATTTAGAAGACTTATGGAAATTTACGGTCAAAATTGTCGTATGATCTTAATAACGACAAAAATTTCAGGGATAATAGATCCCATAATTAGTAGATGCCAGTTATTTTTAATTCCACAGGCTGATTTCACCTCCTTTCGAAAGCTAATAAAAAAAATATCAGATAACGAATCCATAGAACTAGGAAAAGATGTAATCGAAATTCTCTACAAAATCTCGGAAGGGAAAATAGCTGAAGCGATAGATTATCTTCAATTAAGCAGTTTATCTAGCAGTAATATCAATCTTGATTCATTATATGCCAATTATCAAAAATTTCAGAATGATCTTATTCGAAGTTTGCTTTTAATGGCGTTGAGAGGAGATTTCAACAAGGCAAGGGATATTGCTAGAAATATTGTAAATAATTATAAATACGATACAAAAGATTTATTTTCTCTGTTAATGAAAGAGATAGGGAAATTACCCTTAAGCAGATACGCCAGAATAAAATTAATCAATTTGATTGCTGACGCAGATTTACGATCAATAGATTCTAGCGATAGCGATATCCAAATCTCAGCTTTGATCTCAAAAATTTGTGTTTTAGCAGAAGGGTTGTAAAGGTGAAATTTATGTCAAAAAAATCAGAATCGTCAATTCCGTGGGTCGAAAAATATCGACCAGAAAGTATTAAAGAAATGGCACTCCCCGTTGCAAAACTAGAAAGACATCGAGTTGATCTAGCAGAAGAATTGAAAAATTTTATTCGCAATTTTTTTCAAGCGATAGAAAAAATTAATGAACAAAATAAAAAAATCAAGGCTCATAATAGAACTTCACCTGAAAAACAACAAAAAAAGTTATTAAAACTAGATTCTGAAAAAGCAGCAGTACTTTTGGAGGGTCCTCCAGGTATCGGTAAAACATCAATAGTCTACGCATTAGCGAACGATTTAAATATGCAAGTTGTTGAAACAAACGCGTCAGACACAAGAACCAGAGATAAATTAGAACGATTATTGCAAGAAACAACCAAATCTAGGGGGATAATGGATTTTATCACAGAAACTAAAAAAAAGCTTATTTTAATCGACGAAGTAGACGGAATATATGGAAATCAGGATAGAGGAGCAGTTCCAGCAATTATTGACATGGTTCAGGATACTCAATTCCCTGTAATTATGTGTTCGAACGAATACAAATCCAACCTTCAATCCCTATATAATAAAGTAAAGAGATTCGAAGTACACCCTTTATCGAACGAGGAGATTGTAAGAATCGCAAAAAAAATCCTTAAACAAGAAAATATCAATAATATAAGTCAAGAAGATTTGGAATTGATAATTAAAAAGAACAGCGGGGATCTAAGAGGTGTTATTAACGATCTTCAAGGTGTGAGTCAAGTTGCGGATGGATCTGGTTCTGACAATAAAGATTTAATAATTAGTCTCCATAGAGACACAACTGAAGAAATATTTTCGTTAATAAGAGACTTATTTCAAAAAGTATCTAGTCTCAGAGAAGCGAAATGGTTGACTGATAAATCTGATGTTGATTATAATTTTCTGTATAAATGGATTAACGAAAATTTGCCTACTTTTATAACAATTAACGAAGAAATTGCTCAAGCTTACGAAAACTTATCGCTTGCTGACGAGATTTACGGTCGGATAAGAAAGGACCAAAATTGGTCCCTTTTACCTTATTTTTTTGATTTATTTGCAGGTGGAGTAGCTTTATCGCGTAAAAAAAGTCCCACTACGAAGGGATTTAGAAGAGTTTCTTTTCCCAGATATACTTCAAATGTAGCATTCTCTTTAACGAATACCGAAAAAAGTATCGTCAATAAAATTAAAACTAATTACGAAATCTCAGAAGTAGAAGTTATGCAAGAATTCCTTCCCTTCTTAAAAATTTTGACAGGAAATTCTAGAAGGCTCTTAAAAGAAATAAGTGATTATTTCGAATTTGACGCCAAAGAAAAGAAATTGCTTAAATGAGTTCTAAACAGAGGATTTCAAAACAAAATTGATATATTATTGCGAATTTGGATAAAAAATTAATAATTACAATAATTTGATGTATTAATAGAAGTTTTAATCGATTTTAATTAACTAACTAAAAAAATCATGTTAATTGACTCATCTTACGAAGATATTAAGGAACTAGTAAAAGATAAAAAATTTCCAATAGCTATTTGCGATTTAGACGCGTTATATAAAAATTTAGAACGCGTAGGAGAACATTTACGTAGAATTAAAAAAAAACTTAGATTATGTACAAAATCAGTGCGTGTTCCCGAATTAATCAAAAAAGTAGAAGATAAAGATTTTGTTAACGGTTTATTTACATATAATTCTGCAGAGGCGTTATTTTTCGCAAAAAAATATCAAATTAAAGACATTTTAATGGGCTATCCGACCATGTCAAAAGTAGATGCTCGAGAACTCTGTGAAGCAGCTTCAATCGAAAATGTACAAATTACAGTAATGACTGATTCAACTGAACACCTGGATTTATTAGAAAAGGAAGCGGCAAAAAATGATGTAAAGCTTTCCGTTATGGTGGAACTGGATGTTGCAGATCATTTTCTAGGAAGAACCGTTGGGTGCTTACGCTCTCCATTAAGAAAGCCTCAGGAAGTTGTCAATATAGCTAAAGAAGCAGAAAAAAGACCTCACTTGAATTTTCGGGGAATTATGGGTTACGAAGCTCAAAACGCATCGTTAGGAGACGACAAATTCTTATATCGATTTGTTAAAAAACGATCTCGGCAAAAGGTAAACGAATGGCGGCAAAAAGTAGTCGATGCGTTAACTTCAGAAGGTTTAAAACCAGAAGTCGTTAATGGTGGTGGTTCCGGTTGTTTCGAAGAAACAGGAGCCGAGAAAAGTATCACCGAGATTGGAATAGGCTCTTTACTATTCAAATCTCATATTTTTGATTCAATTAATTCTCTCCAAGACTTTATCCCCTCGATGTTTTTTGTGCTTCAAATTGTTCGAATGCCAAAAGATAATGTAGCTACTGCGTTCTCCGGAGGATATGTTAGTTCAGGTGCTATAAGGGCAGCTCCAATACCTGTTATACCTAAGGGGTTAGAGATATCAGACGACGAGGGTTTCGGAGAGGTTCAGACACCGTTCTTCTTTGATCCCGAAGAGATTAAATTGACTCATGGAGATCCCATATTTTGTCGATTTGGGAAAGCGGGAGAACCTCTCGAACACTTTAACGAAGTGAACATTTACTCCGACGGTAAAATTATTGACCGGTTTCTTACGCATAGAGGATTTGGAAACAGATTTTCTTAAACATATATTTTTTATAACTCATTTTTCTTTTTCATTTGATTTTTTCCAAGGATGATTTTAGATTGAGTTACATTTAGAGGCAGAAACATGTGTTAAAAAACAAGAGAAAAAGAAAAAAATTACATAAATTTCTTTAGGTTTACCAAATATCGAATTTTTCGTCCAATTTTGTGGTATATACCAATAAATATGGGATTAAAAGGTCCCAGATTCCCTGTAATACGTTAAATATTATCGCAAAGATGATCCAGAACATTAAACCTTCTGCGCTGTATAGAAGTAAGTACACTATGATATTAATAGGAATCATGACGATCAAACGGACAATTATCGCAGCAATTCCAGTTTTTGTGAAGTTTTTAACATCTTTCAGCTTTTCACTTCCGTTTTTCTTTCTTTTGTAAAGTTTCAAAAGAAGCGTAGGTACGATAATCATTGGCAATGTTGCTGCTAACTTCATTAAAGGTCCTATGGGTGCAAAGGGGTCAAAAAACATCAAACCAACCATCCCTATAATACTACATAAAATACCTGCGATTGGGCCGAAGATTAGAAAGCATACCATCCATATAATCGACACGGGATCAAAATAGGCAAATCCCATATAGCGGGGCAGAAAAGCTGCAATAAAAGAAATGACAATTGATAAAGCACCAAATATTGCAGCTCCAGCGATTTGAATAGTTAAGCTCGATTCACTAATTCCTTTAGACTCCTTTTCTTCCGTTAAAGGAATTTCTAATCCTTTAGTTTCGTTCATTTAATATCTCTCATTTAATAGTTATTGATCTTAATTGCTTCAGAGATCATTTAAAGTTTGTGGTAAGTCTAATTATTAGATTAGTGTATATGTAAGCCTTTCTTAACTATTTTAAAGCCGTTATATTAGTTTAGGATAATATAGATTAATAGAATCTAAGAATATAAAGTATATTTTAATGTAAGTTTACTCAACGGATACATATTCGAGTTTTTAATCTACTCATTTTTGATTAGGTCTTAAGAATATATCTCATTCTAGTTTTACATAAAAATAAATAAATATAAAATAAAGATAACCAATTGTAATTAAATTCGCTTAAAGATGACATCTTCTAAATTTCTTTTAGGAACATGCATAACACCTTCCTTGTCTTTCCAGTATTTAAAGGTATCTTTGTATTCCTCAACAACAGATTTCTCGTCGGGATAACCTATACTTATAACATGCTTAATCTCGTAATGATTCGGTACCTCAAACAACTGGCGAATTTTTATTCTATCTATAGAGCCCATCCAACAGGCTCCTAATTCAAAATTAGTAACTCCTAATAGAATATTTTCAATCGCAGCACCTACATCGAAATCGGAATTTTTTTTTATTTTAGTATTTACAAGAACGACAATATAAGCCATTGGTCGTCTTCCTTCTTCAGGAGTTCTTTTCTTTCTCGGAAGTGCCGCAGACCAACTAACTAAAGGAAAAAGTTTATTTCTCGTCTCTTTATCTATTACAATTATGAATTCAAGGCTCTGAATATTGCTTCCCATTGGAGCAAATCGAGCATAATCCACTAATTTTTCCATAATATCCATTGGAACCTTTTTTTGTTTATATCGGCGAATAGTTCTTCTTTTATAAATTGCTTCTTCAATATGCATTTTTTTCTACCTTATCGTTTTAATTAAATCAAATTAAAATTAAGATTCAAATGAAACAATCATTTACTATTATTTAAAATCTCTTAATGAAATATTGTTTTCTTAAATAATAAGATAATTATCATATTAATAAGATAATTTTTAAGGTAAATTGGACTAATTAATTGAAATAATTTCATCAAAAATAAATCATTAAATAAAAATTTTTTAAAAAGTTTTACAATGAATTTAATCATCTTACACATTAGTTAAAAATGATATAATAAAAACGGAAAACAAGTTTTTTCCTTTACTCCTTATCATTTTTTTAAAAAAAATTAATTTAAGATTAAAAAAACAGTAGATTAAGCATGACAAAAAAATCACTAGCAAATTTAAGAAGAAGTAAATTACTAAAACAAATTGCTGAATTGGATCCTTTATTAATCTATTATATTTGCCATCTGGGAGATAGAGATAAATTTAAAAGTTCTGAATTTGATGATGAGATCGATTGTAGACCTCTTTCTGAAAAATGGAATTTAACAATATACACACCTTCTAAAATAAGGAAAACTCACAGAGTAAATTGTCGGCTTAAAAGAAAGTATAAAGAGATATCAAATGAATTAATTAATAGCGGAGTTTGTAAGGACCTAAAACAAATTTTTAAAAATGCTGAGGAATCTAATCAGAATTCATATGTTGACCGTCAGAAGTTTGGTGAAATTTTTTGGAAAAGATTCACATTTAGTGAAGATCCAAGAGAAAAAATAAAGAATCTCCTGAAAAAGGTAGAAACAGAATTTAATATAGATCTACCTGATGACGGACATTTTATTTATAATAGAAAGGGAATAAAAATAGTATTTAGATGTAAATTAGAAAATAATAATTTGAAGTTTTTAATTGAAATTGAGTGTAGTTGCAAAGAGAGATTTATTTCAACATTTTTATTAGATAAAGCCCAGAAACACTTTCAAAGCTATAAAACATTCAAAATTGATTGTAAAAATTGTCCTAATGAATATATTATTTCCCATAATTTTTTTTTAAATTGAATTAATATTTTCACCATAAAAGAAATTATAAATATTTCGATTAGTTTTAATAAAACTTATATATATTAACAAGTGTTTATTTCAATATAGTGAAAAAAAATAGGTGAATGGAAATTAAAAAAGATCCCCTCAATATTTCAATTGGTTTAATTTTTAATTTAAATTTATTAAATGAAAAAAAAGAATATAATGTTAACGAAATCAAATCTTTAAGAAATCTTGACCATCATTGGAGCACGGTGAGAAAATATTTAAAAATTTTCTACTTAATAAAAAAATACTGCCCAGAATTTAAGTTAAATGAGAGTAGAATAAAAATTATAAAATCTAAAGTCCAAAGACGATTAGATGAGAAAGAAAAATTAATTTTGTATTTATTTCATGAAGGAGCTAAGAATGAATCTTCTGCTGTAGCGATAGATAAATATTTTAATTTTGAAGATATAAAGAGTTCAACAAATTATTTATATAAAAGAAGAAATGATAAAAAATATTACTTAACCGAAAGCGGATTAAATATATATAGGTTAATTTTGAATAATTTAACAGAGTTAATATATACAGATAAAGAAATAGATGATATATTTGAATTAGACTCAAAAATAAAAGATAATTTTTCTAAAAGGGTTGAAAATCAAATAGATAATACTAGTCAATTTGAAGATTCGGAGCAGATTGAAAGCACTGCTGAAAGGGAAGTATATCATTATCAACAAAATATAAGTGAAACATCAAATGGATATTTAATCTTACCAATTGAAACAAGCGATTAAACAGTTTAAGGTAATTAATATGAAAAAGAAAGTCGACAAATATATTGTTAAAAAAAAATATTTAAAAATAAGGGATTTTAAGCAATACTATGTTACAGGAGCGATAGGAGGATTCCGGAATCCATATGATTTTAGATTAACATTTTATAATGTTGATACTAACGATTTACTCATTAAAACCCAGAATATGAAAAATAAAAGCGAAACTGATGAAGAAAACTTAGAAAAGGAGATTTCCAACATTAGGATTCCTCATCTCCTACAATGTGAGTTAATAATGACAGAAAGGACAGTTCGAGAAATTTATAAATTTTTAGGCAGAGAATTAAAAATGCTTGAGAAGTCAAAGGAATTCAAAACATATGCAGTCTGCAAAAATTGTGGACATAAATTCTTATCACCTATTCAGATAAGAAATATTGAAAATTCAATAATTCAGAAGAATCTGACCATATGTCCTAATTGTGGTGAAGAAACGGAGATAGAAAAGAACGTTTTGATTAATGAATAATCATAATTATTTTATCCATTTTTTTGATTAATTCCTTTTTTCAATAAAAAAGCGTATAATTTTGAATATATAATAAAGATAACAATCAGTGGAAAACTATTCTTATTAATTAATATCTCTTACTAAGTAAATAATTATTAAATAATGATGTTTCAATCCTTTAAGGTGACCTCAAGATTAATAATAATAGCTATGAGTATATATTATTCAAATATAAAGATGGCGTAGGCAAAATTACGCTAAATCGTCCCGATAAGCTCAATGCCCTAAATTATCCCTTGATTATGGAAATAATCGAAGTTCTGGAATCAACGATCAGAAATAAGAAAATTCGAGCAATTAGTATTCAAGGGGAAGGACGCCATTTTTCTTCTGGTGATGACCTCAATAACATGGGTCCTAATGGTGTTAGATTTAAACCTCTCAAAGACGGATCAAAGCTTCCACATCACCGAATGATCCGATTGCTCAGAGCTATTCAAAAACCCACGATTGCTCTTATAAATGGGTATTGTTTAGGAGCTGGATTTGATATGGCTTTAGCTTGTGATTTTAGAATTGCCTCTTCCGAAGCCAAACTTGGAGACCATAGAGCTTCTCGAGCTATATGCGTGATGAGTGGAGGGAGTTGGCTTTTACCGCGTTTAATCGGTTTTGGAAGAGCAACAGAAATAATTCTTACAGGTCGACATTTAGGCGCTAAAGAAGCGCGTCAAATCGGTCTCGTTACCGAAGTATATAATAGCGGGGAATTTAAGGAAAAAGCTAGTACATTTGTAAATAAAATCGCAAACTTACCTACAAAATGTCTAGGATACAACAAAATGATGCTAAATTATTCTCAAAAAAACGAATTATTTCCCTCAATGTTGAATGAGTTTAAGTTATATTGTAAAAACATTGCAACAAAGGATTTTGGTGAAGGTATGAGATCGTTTAGGAAGAAAAGAAATCCTAAATTCGTCGGAAGGTAAGATCCATAATTTTATATTAGTCTTCTTAGTTAAGATTAGTAAGCAATATAATAAAAGCTGAAAAAATTTAAAAAAAGCATATAAAAAGGTTATAAAAATGGGAAAATGGCCC
>WJKD01000835.1 GCA_014729315.1 Promethearchaeota archaeon
ACATAGTTCCGCTACATCGAACGATCTTTTCCTCTCTTTTTCGCCTTTTGGGTTATTTCTTTTAACTTTTTCGTTTGATGACCTACGGAAGTATCGCATGGAAATGGTAACTTCTGGTTGCGTTTTAGAGAATCGAATAGACGGGCTTACAGAGCTTACAGAGTCGAAAAAGACGTTTATACAAGTCTGGTTCTATTACGTATTGAAAGAGACATAAGTTTTCGAAAACTTTGCCTTCTGATTTGATAGCGCAAGCTTTTTCAAGAAAAGGTCAATATTTTCACCATTTCATGAAAAATCTTCAAGGACATCAGATTCATCTAATTCTTTTAAAATAAATTCCGTTGAGATCCTGTCTATTCTTTTTGTAGCTCTTCTAAACTAATTGTAAAATTGTTTTTTTTTTAGTTTATCATACATTTTATGAGCAGATTGAAAAAATTCTTTAGTTATAGTATCTACTTCTTTACTTTTCAAGGATTTCTTAATTCTTTCAACTTCTTTATTAGTAAGGGTCAGATCTTGATCTAAATGAAAAAACAGATTTTCAGTAAAGTTCTTTTGTTCTACTTCTTCTTTTTTCTTTTTATTAATAGTGGTCAACATCATTATTATAACCTTTCTACTTTAAATTTATAACTAAATTTTCTCTTTTCTAGTATGCTTACTTTCAAAAGAAATTTAATTTGGAATTTTGGATAGTAAAATAATTATTGAGTTTCCAAATATCTTCTTAGAGTTATAACAAAAATGGTTCCCTTCGGCTCGTTATCTTTAACCTCTATTAATCCACCATATCTTTCAATTGTATTCTTAACGAGATATAAACCAAATCCCATATTTCCCGTATATTTCGATTTCACCCCTTTATCAAATAAGTGTTCTCTAACTTTTGGTGGGATTCCTTTGCCTTCGTCCTTAAATAGTATTCGAAAGAAGGTTTTATTTTTCTCTGAAATATGTATGGAAATCTTATTGGATCCCGAGTGTTCTATGGTGTTATGAATTAGGTTATCAAAAACCGATATTAAAGCCTCGTCAGCTAACACTTGAGCATCTCCTCTTATCTCTATATTAATGTCGGCGGGATATTTATTTACAAGTTCTTCTAATATCCCTCTTAAGCGGATGTTTTTCAACTCGTAATCAGGACTAACAATATCTTTTAGTTTACTTAAATTAGCAATAGTGTTAAAGGAATTATTTACACATTTTTTAGATTCAAAAACATAACTCTCTTTTTTATTGGTTAAAAATAAATCAAGATTTCCACGAATGGTGTTTAGATCATTTAATATATCGTGGATTAAGATGTTGTTTAATAATTCCAATAGATTCTTTGCGGATTTCAAATCCTTAGTCTTTTTTTCTACTTTTATTTCTAACTTTTCGCTTAATTCCCTTTCAAGTTTTAGTTTCGCACTTAAATTCCTTTTCATTTGATAATTAAAATATCCGATGAGCGCACCTGAAATGCTTCCGAATAAGAAGGGAACGATATATCCTTGAAGGATAGAGATATCAACACCTATAGAATATTTCTGGATTGCTGAAAAGATACACAAAAGAATCGCTCCAGCAAGGAAACCTCCAATAATATTAAGATAGAATTTCTTATTCATAAAATAAGATCTCCTTAGAGTTTTAATTGTCAAAGACTAACAAGCGACTTAAGCAATTAATACATCTTTAATTATCTTCAGAATCGACTCAATGTTTTTAAACTTTGGTATATCGAATTCGCTTTTTATAGGTCTTTAAAGAATTCATCGAATTCACTGGTCCAAATGTCATAGTATTGTCTCTCTACGGGAAAATGTATTGCTCCTTCAACTTCAATATATCGCTTTTTTTCGCATCCTAACTTTTCAAATACTCTTCTTGAATATTTTGCAGGTATCATCTTGTCGGCTCCCGGGTGAAGGACCAATGTCGGTAAATCCCAATCTTCGAAAGGGGTGTCAAATTTACTCTGAGTTAATAAGCTGACAGCAGCATTTATAGTTAAATATATTCCTGAATGGGGATCTTGCTCGATTAAATCTAAGATCGATTCCTCAGTCAGATGTTCGTAGGAGATTAATCGTTGGGTCCTTATCCTCATTTTGCCTATGAGAAATCTCATTTTATCTATAAGAGGAAGGATCACATAATTCCATCTGCCTAAGGGGGTTTCTTTTTTAATTAATTCTTTATCCTGAAAGTCAAATAGACACCAACAAGCTAAAGCGTTGATGTTTCCATAGCGAGCTCCTGCTGCGTATGCTAAGGGACCTCCCATGCTTCCCCCACCTAATATTATTTTACCATCGAAAATCTTTTTGGCATATAAAACACAATCTCTTAGATTCTCTACATGGATGTTCCATTCGAAATCGCCTCTCCTACCCTTGTTGTAACCATATCCCTTAAGATCTGGAACGATAAAATTGTATCCTCTTTCGTACAATGGAATCACGAACGGAAGTAATAGTCTGGCATAACCCGCAATTCCATGAGAGAATATGCAAGTCTTTCCGTTGGTATTTGGGGCTTTGTATACCTCGATGTGGAGTTCCTTATCATTCGACAAGATCCACTTTTCTTCAGCATATTCGTACCATTTATCGATCAGATCAGTGCCATACCAATTTTCCATGTAATTCTTCCAATATTCTTCTTCTTGAAATTTTAGCTCAGTCAATTTATACCTCCTAAATAATTTTATTAAGGTCTAATTCAATGTTTATAATAATCAAATCTATAATTTGAATAGGATTGATGCTATATAAGTCAAATAGTATAATTTTCAACAATTACTTTAAAAAAATACACTAGTTAATGAGGGTTATAATGTCCATTAAAGAAATCGATGAGTTCGAACCAATTAAAGAATTAATACACAAATCACGAGTTTTAGTTAGAAAGATTTTGGACAATCATTTTGATAAAATTCCACACGATAAGGCGCGTCGAGAGATTGAAATGAGATTCTTTTTTAATAAAGTCAAATTTATTACAAAGAAGTGGACTTTAGAAATCATATGGGAATTAGAGATTCACGAGGGATTACATTTTAACGAAATAATGCGTCATCTGACAGGAAAAAGGAAAAAAATATCAACTAGATCGCTTTCTGACATATTGAAAAAATTACAGAAATTTGGATTAGTTTCTCGTTCGATTCAAGACACACGACCGCCAACGGTTTTTTATCAGTTAACCGATAAAGGAAAAGGATTTGTAGAATTATCTATACCGTTAATAATGCACTTAATCGAGCTCTAATCTTATTTTCATTAGATCCTTTTTATTCTATTCCTTATTCCTCTAAAAAATAAAAAAAAGAGAGTGTGATGTATTAATCCTTTGGTTTCTTCAGTTTAAGTCTTGCAAAGATCGTTAAAAGCACGCCAAAAAAGCCGTAGCCGCTGTTGATTATTGCGTTAAGGAGCGAAAGCGCACTTCCTGCCATTATACTGGTCACTAAAAAGATAATCAATCCGATTAGACCCATGCCAGCCCCTAAACCGATGATAAATTTTCCGAGTCTGAATTTCTCTCTTATTACTATAATAGTTCCGATAATTACCGAAATCCCCCCACCCATTGCAATGATGGAAAAGATTAATAGAATTATCGATAAAATCCATGCGGCTTCAGTTCCAAGCTCTTTGGCAACGATTCCAAAAACCAGAGCAAAAAAAGATGTGCTTCCGACTACAGAGCTCAAAAGCATAAGTATTCCTCCTAAAATGCAGAAAAAGATCCATTTTTTATTTTCCATATTAATTTCTCCATTTATGTGTTTTTAATCCAAGAACTTCTTGATGATTTATTTATTATAATTTTAGTAGATGATTGTCTTAAAAAACCTTGTTATTTGGTTTTTTTTTAAAAATATATTTAAAATGCTTAAATGTCTAATTTCCTTATAGGTTCATATTGAAAAAAGAATGTATGATATTCAATGAAAAATGAATCGCTTTCTGGTAAATCACGAGCCATTGAAGTTTATAAATTCACCAAGAGATTTCGAGACCTCGTTGCAGTTGACAATATCTCATTCACCGTAAATAAAGGCGAAATTGTTGGGTTATTGGGTCCAAATGGCGCTGGTAAGACTACAACAATACGCATGATAACAGGTGTATACTCTTTAAATAAGATTGCAAGCTTAAAGATTTTTAACTACAAGATTAATCCCTCTAATCGATCTTACAAGAATTATTTTGGAATCGTTCCCGAAGTAAGTAATGCTTACCGAGATTATTCAGTATGGCAGAATATTCGCTTTAACGCAAGGATTTACGGTTTAGACAAAAGATTGATTAAACAACGCGGAAAAGAACTATTAAAAACCTTTAAACTTGAAAATAAAATAAATCAAAAGACAAAAGGGTTGTCAAAAGGGCTTAAACAGAGACTAAATTTTTGTATGGCTTTAATCCATGATCCCCCTATACTTATTTTTGACGAACCTACATCAGGCTTAGACCCAATTTCAGTAAAGATTTTGAGGAATCAGATTCAAGCGTTAAAGAGGGTGGGAAAGACTATTTTTCTTACGACGCATGACATGGCTGAAGCTCAAAGGGTATGCGATAGAATATTAATTATGAATAAGGGGCGCATAATTGCAGATGAGCATCCCGATATTTTAAGAGAAAAGGTGGAACCCTATTTAAATATCCTTATTAAATTCCAACCTAACCTTTCTACTTCTCAATTAAATATCTTACGAGATCGTTTACCTTTCAATAAACAAGAAGATGATTTTTTCTCAATATCAAGCAAAAAACCCTTGAGGGATATTTCAAATTTATACGATATTGTGACAGAAGAAGACTTAAATGTAGAAAAATTAAAGTTTAAAGAAGGAACTCTCGAGGAAGCTTTTATCCATTTAATCAAGGAGGACGATGTCAAATGATTACACAGAAAAAAAACTTTCTCAACTTAAAATCAAGATTATCGGTCATTTGGACCTTAACAAAAAAGAACATCTTTTTGTATATAAAAAGTGGTCCAGTTTTAATCTTTGGTTTAATGTTTCCTTTTTTCTTAACTCTTTCGTGGGTTATTGGTAGGGATATTGATAATACTCAGATCTTTATAGGTATAATCGCTATGACCTCGTTTTTTACCTCAACAGCTATAAGTCCAGTTATTTTACCAATTGAAACTAGAGAAAAATCGTTAGAAAGAGTTATCTCTTCGCCCGTAAGCCTGATTGAAATAATTCTTGGTATAGTATTAGCCTCGTTTCTTTATTCTTTCTCTATAACGAGTATTATAACTATAGCTTTTCTCTTTTTACTAAAAATAGAACTGACCTCAATCCTATCCTATATATTGACCTGGACAGCAATCGCTTTGATGGGTATTATAGGATCTTTATTGGGGATACTAGTTTCTGCTAATCCAACAGAAAAGACCTCTGATGTAATGGTTTTAATAAATCTATTAAAATTTCCATTAATATTTATAAGCGGGATTTTTATTCCATTTGAATCTCTTCCATTTGCAGCGTTGTTTATTTCTTTGTTTTCTCCTATTACTTACATGGTTGATACCCTTAGATTTGCAATAAAAAGAGATAGCTTTTTCTTGCTTACTATAGATCTACTCGTAAGCCTTATTTGGATATTAGCTCTACTAATCGCTAATATTGTAATGCATAGAAAAACTGTTGTGAAGAGATTCTCTGCTGTAGGAAAGAAAACTAAAAAGAATCGAGGATAAAAACCAATATCTCAGTTGATTCAATTTTTTTGTTAAATGAGGATAATAAATAATATATAGCTATAAATAGATATATGCACATTATATATTCTATTAAAAATTTACAAAAAAATTGGATGGATTTTGTATGACAACAGGAGGTCTACATTTATTATCTGGTCTCGCAATTGCTAGTTTCATTAGGAACGAGAAATATAAAAAAGCTAAATGGGGTTTAATCTGGGGAAGTATTTTTCCAGATATAGATTTATTTTTGAGCATTATTGCGTTTTTAGTGACCCAAGACTTTGAACAAGCTGACTTTTTGCATCGTTCTTTTACCCATGGCTTCTTCGCAATGGGATTAGTTTTAATTGTCGGATTAATCGTATCTAGAACTAATGAAAGCCGCAAATGGTTATTTATGTTTACTATATCATTTGTATTTGGAATGCTTACACATACCTTCTACGATTTATTGGATGGCTATGTAGCTATATTAGCTCCATTTTCCTTTGAGAGATATTCAATTACCGGTTTTGATTTTCATACAGCACTTGGGGACACGTATATGAAAGTCTGGAATGCATGGGACGCAATGAGCGATAGTATCTTTTTCTTAGTGTTATGGTTTTGGTCTAATCGAAAATTAGACATTCCTAACGAAAAACCATTTGGAAAAAAGTTGTTTATATTTTCACTCATCTTCATAGGTTATTTTGGAATAATGATGGTCATTGCGTTTACAGCAATTAGTGTTGACATGCATTTTGTCCTGGTTTATCTCGTATGGGGGCCATTATCACTTCCATTATCTTCCATAATTGCCCACATTAAGATGAAGGAAACTATTCAAAATTTTAGCTTTCTAGATATTTTAAAAAGCGAATAAGTTGAACCAGAGCTAAAAGATCGAATTCAGATATAAAATAATTAAGCTAAAATTTTTTTTCTTTTTA
>WJKD01000836.1 GCA_014729315.1 Promethearchaeota archaeon
ATTAGGGAGAGAGGGAGCGCAGGCGGGAGAATCGTTTTACGCGGATCTTTTAAAAGAAGGAGAACTAGGATCTATAAGTCTGGGAAACGATAACATTAACATTGTTGATGATCCCACAATACCAACAAGTCCGGGTTATTATGTATACGATGACGAATGCGTGAAAGCGCGAAGACGTTATTTAATTAAAAACGGAAAGCTCAACGAGTTATTACTTAATAGAGAATATGCTGCGCGATTCAATACCCATTCCAATGCTGCTGCAAGAGCCTTTTCATATAATCGAGAACCGATAACTCGAATGGCAAATACCTTTTTCGAACCAGGCAATTATAGCGTTGATGAACTAATTGAAGATGTGAAATATGGAATTTTAATGAATAGCTTTACAGAATGGAACATTGACGATAGAAGGTTTCAATCAAAATATGTCGGTCTCGAAACATATTTAATAGAGCAGGGAAGAATTACAGACACCATGGTCAAACGACCCGTTTTAGAACTAACTACTCAAGGAATCTTAAACAATGTTGATGGCGTAGGGAAGGATTGTTTCGCTCCCTTAGGGATTTGTGGTAAAGGAGATCCAATGCAAGGAGTTCCTGTCTCGTTAGGTGGTCCGCATATTAGATTAAGAAATATTACCGTAGGAGGGGATTTTAATTAGGTTTGAAGAAGATTTGCTCGACATTTCAGTAGATATAGCGAAGCAAAACGGAGCAAAATCTGTGATTGCGAAACTTATTAATAGAAAAGAACATCAAATTCGATTCTCCAATTCCCAAATTGATATTATAAAAGAGTGGAATACTTATTATTTAGAATTGTTTATCTCACGCGGACGAAGAATTAATGTATTAGAAATTCAAAATCCTTACGAGAAAAAAATACAACAAGAGATTCCTAAAGCTGTAAGAGTATTAAAAAATTTACCGAAAAGTCTTTTGTTTTGGGGTATCAATAAAAAAAACCATTCCTATCGAAGAATGAAAGGTCTTTACGATGGAAAAATCTTAAAATTTAGAGAAGAAGCACCAGCTCACGTAAACGCGGCAATTGATTCCGCCTTAAATGCTGGAGCAAAAAAAGTTGCGGGTGTGTTGTATTTTGGAAACGTAAAAACGGGGCTTAGAACCAGTAAAGATAATGGCGGTGGATACAACAGTTCCTATTACAGGTTTACGATT
This sequence comes from Promethearchaeota archaeon, assembly GCA_014729315.1. The sequence goes on from WJKD01000836.1 coordinate 1,188, forward strand.
AGATCATTTGTTGATCCCGAAAGTAGCGGACAAGAAATAGTGGTTGGAAGAAATTTGAATGGTATTAAACAAAAATTTATCGAAGCGGGTCAAAAATCAGGAGCATTGGCAAAACAAGCGAAGAATGGAGTGGAAGGTAAACCTGGGACATATGATGTAATTTTAAATCCTACTGTAGCTGCTAATATATTCGGTCAACTCACCTTAGGGGCAAATCCTATTTATTTATTGAGCAAAATGAGTTGTTTACGAAAGAAAATGAACAAGAAGATCGGTTCTAAAAAGCTTACCGTAACTGATAACGGTTTAATATCAGAGGGTTTAAATAGTAGACCATTTGACTACGAAGGAACTCCCTCGCAGATAACACCTTTAATTAAGGAGGGATATTTGGTCGGTTTGATCCATAATACTAGTACAGCTAGAATTTGGAAGTTATTAAAATTAAAAATTTTTACTAAAACTACAGCAAATTCCTATTTAGGCGGCGTGGTTGATGAGGATTTGGGACCAAAACTATTAGCCCCTGCGGCAACAAACACAGTTTATGCTCCTGGAGATTATAATGTTCGGGAACTAATTGAAGAAGCGAAGAGACCTACGTTATACTTAACTTCCAATTGGTATACGAGATTTACTAATTATTTAGAAGGCGCTTTTTCTACGATTCCTCGAGACGCTATTTTTCTTATTGAAAACGGAGAAATCAAAAAGCCAGTTCGAAAATTGCGATTAACAGAAACTTTACTGGGAATGAGCAAAAGAATCCAAGCTATGGGTAAAGATCTAAAACAAATACAATGGTGGGAAGTCCCAAACTCGACGTTCATTCCAACTATAAAAGTAAAACAATGTAGATTTACCGCAGCTACGGAATAGAAAAAATTATAAAGTTTATCTTTTGTATAAAAAGTAGCACATACAATTAAGGATTAAAATCGTCTATTATAATTTTATTCTTTATTTCTACTTATAATATCTTTAATTTGTTTTAATAATAAAGATTTTTCGGCTATAAACCAGTGAAGCTTAGATTTTTCTGGATGTTCGTTATATATAACTTCCGCAAGTTTTTTTATCTCTTCCCTATTGGCTTCTAACAATTTTCCGTTAACATTTTCTTTTAATAATAGGACAAGATTATCAGTTTCTAACGGTTTTATTTCATCTCCGTGCTGGACATTTTTATTAATAAGACAGCATAATTCAGCTAAATACCACACACTTTTATCGTACGACTCGTCCGAGATGTAGCGACGATACGCTAATATCTCTACTTCTTCTTTCGAAAATCCCATTTTTTCTTAGTCTCGTCTATTAATGATCTATAATTAGGTGTTATTTGTTTAACAAAAAAGAAAATATAATTTTTAATTATTTCCATTCCCTCAATATAGCTGAAAATCGCAAAATTAAAAATTTATGGATGTTTATAATACATACTTTTTCAATTATTGCCTCTGTGGCTCAGCGGTAGAGCAGCTGACTTGTATCTCGGTTAATTAGATTGACCAGTCTCAAGAGATCAGCCGGTCGAGGGAGAAGACTTTTCTACTTCCTTTTATCATTTAACCGCAAAATTAAAAAATAATAAAG
>WJKD01000837.1 GCA_014729315.1 Promethearchaeota archaeon
ATGAGCCCCAATCCAAGAATTTTCTCCAATTTTTTTACCAGTCATCAAACTGCTATTAATTCCTATCTTTACGTTAGATCCAATAACCACTCCTAATTTCTTCCTCTGAGTATTAACCTGCTTACCTTTAATTTTCATTTTTACATTTTCTTTATCGAGCCTTAAATTTGCACTTTTCGTTCCTGCTCCTAGATTAACATTCTCGCATATTATCGAATCTCCCACAAAATTGAAGTGAGGTAAGTTAGTATTAGAAAAAATTATAGAATTTTTCACCTCGCTCATTCCAATAACACAATTATTACCGACAGATGTGTTAGACCGGATAAACGCGTTTGGTCCGATAATAGTATTTTCTCCAATAAAACATGGTCCTTTAATATATGAGCCTGATCTAATTTGAGTGTTTTTACCTATAATCACCTTACCGTCTATTTTTACATTGTCTTCTAATTTTCCTTGTATCTTTTCCCTAATTTTTTCTAATAGATATTTATTTGCATCTAACAATTGCCATGGTAATCCAATATCGCTCCAAAATTGATCTTCAATCACAAAACCTACAATTTTCCCGCTAAATTGATTCATTAAAATTTCCATAGAATCGGTAAATTCGTACTCGTTTCTTATAGATAATTCTGTTTTCTCTATCGCATCAAATATCAACGAGTCGAAAATGTAGATGCCCGCGTTAGCTAGATTTCCCAACCCCAAATCAGAAGCTGGTTTTTCGGTAATTTTCTCAACAATCCCTTCGGAGTTTAATGTAATAATACCATAATCTTGTGGATTGTCCACATGTAATAAAGTTATCAGCCCTTGAGCTTTAGAATCGTTAAATCTTTCGATTGACTTACTAAATATATTAGGATCAACTAATAGATCACCATACATTAATAAGAAATTTTCATTTTTCCCTACAAAATCTTGAGCGTATCCTGCGGCGTGAGCTGTCCCAAGATATTCCTCTTGCGTAATATATTCAATTCTAACACCTAAATCCTCCGTTTTTGCGTTAAAATAATTTTTAATCATTTCTTCCTTATATCCGACGATTAACAAAACTTCATTAATACCTGCTCCCTTCAAACCGAGAATAGTGTGCTCTAATAACGGCGTTCCAGCAATTGGGATCATTGGTTTTGGACGCGTGGATGTAATAGGTTTTAATCTCTTTCCTTCTCCCGCAGCGAGAATAACAGCTTTCATAAGTGAGATAAATGGAGGATTTTATTTATTTGTTGCTTCATCAAAGAATTTTTTTTAATTAAATATAAAATTTACTCTCTTAACTACTAACGCTTCTTTTGAAAAATTTACAGACATTCGAAAAGTTAAAAAGAAAAAATTAAAAGTATTAGGGTTATATTTAGTCTTTTGATAGATCGAAAAAATGATAATCCCACGGATCTAAGTCAATATATAATCCGTGTTGATTCAAATTTGAACCTTCGTAAGAATATGTTCTATTTTTTAACAAATCATTAAAATTCCACTTGTGATTGTTCAAAGTAATGTTCTTTATTCTCACATGGCCTTGGGATTGTACATCGCTATAATTAATCACGAATAAAAGCCATTCCATATCTTTCCACCATTGATAAGATATTAAATTAGAATTCGTGAAATTACTCTCAGAGATTGGTGAAATCTGGCATAGACTCCATTTTTTATTGTCGAATCTGTTTGAATTTAAAGTAGATAAAAGATTTTGGTAAAAATTACGCAATTCTTCATCTGATTGCTCAATAGGTCTTCTACCTAGCTGGACTGGTACTTTTTTCTTGAATCCTTTTAATTGACCTTCGTAGGTTAAACTAGCACCTGGCAAAGTATATATCAATAGTGCTGCTGCTTTTGATTTTTTTTTATTCAGCGACTTCATAGCGCGCTCTTCGTCGTGATTTTCGATAAATCGTACTAATTTGCGTTGATAATCCCACTCTGCTTTAAGATGTGACAAGACCGATTGTGCATCTTTGTGTATTAATCGATCGTATAAAATTTTATCATAACAATAGTCGAATCCTTGTTGTTGTAATTCCCATTCCATATCCCAATACACTTCCGCTATAAATTTAAATTCAGAATATTCGTTTCGAACGGAATTAATTACCTCTACCCAGAATTCTGTTTCTAAAGGATCGCCTACCTTCTGGCCCCATGTTTTTTTAAATACTTGATTGGTCATTAACATAGCCATATCGCAACGGACACCATCGCAAAAGTTCGCAATTGTCGATAAAATCGTTTTTGCTTTTTCTCGGGCTTTTGAAGAGAACGCATTTATTTGAATAGTGTCCGTCCAAGGTTTAAAGTAAGGATCTTTTCCATGGGCGTATATATTCCCATTTACCTTAAAATATCCATCTGGATTGTTTTTCAAGTCTTCCTCAGTTCCCTTAATGAACATATCGGACTTTTCTAAGGTCCAGATATGATCTAAGGCAACATGATTAGGAACATAATCCAAAATAAGTGCGATATTTCTTTCATTTAACTTCCGTTGAAACTTTTTTAAACCCTCTTTTCCGCCCAAATCTGAAGCTACATGGTAATAGAAAACCGAATATGGAGAACCAACTACATCTTCCTCTTTAAAATCGTCCAATGTATCCTTAAACGCTCTTAACAAGTCGGGATGCTCAAATGCAAGCCTTTTTCCACGAGGACTACGTTCCCACACTCCCATAAGCCACACTGCGTCGAATAATTCGATATCCTGACTTATTAATTCGTCGGGAATATTACCTAAGTGAATTTTACGATTATATTTTTTTGATAGACCATTTAACCACGGCCACGTATTGATTTCAAAAATATTAGGATGCTTCCGCCATTTTTTTTCTATAGTTGACATTTTTTTGTGGTTTAAAATTAATTTGAAATAATCATTTAACGAATATTATTGATTTTGTTTATTTAAAAATTGGTTTAAAAAGTTAAAAGATGAGCTTAATTGTTAGCCCGACAAAATTTTGTTGGGTTTTTCTTTTTAAATTCTTTTTTTCCTTTACTTCTTCTAATCTTCGCTGACTTCAATTTTATAAGGTATACATGTGGCGTAACCTTCCACCACTCTCTCTCCCTTTTCGTTGTAGCAATCCATTTTAAACGCTAAACGATTCTGGACCTTATCAACTTCTGTTATCTCCGCTACTGCTCTAATAACATCCCCAAAATAAACGGGTTGTACAAATTTAAAAGAGATCGTTTCGGCAAGACATCCTGGTCCGGGGAATAAATCTCCTCCAAAATGACTTATCATCCCTCCTACCAATAATCCGTGGACAATGGGTTTCTTAAACCGAGTCTTTTTGACGAATTCGCATTCGTAGTGAAATGGGTTATGATCTCCAATCAAATCCGCCATGGTTTCCGTCTCTTCTTGAGTAAATGTATGCGTGAATTCTGCCTTCATTCCCACCTTGTATTCTTCAATAGTTCGACCAATTATCATAAATATACTCCAAAAATTATAAAGATTTTAAAAAATATTTCTTTATTGACTCTTATTTAACTTACAAAATAGAAATAAAATCTGATAAAATTTTGTTGTTGTACTGCTCTTATTAATAATATTTTTCATATTTGATTTTTAACATTTTGCCTCAAGAAGTCTCCTCACTTTAGGGAGGAGATGAATTGAGGCGATCTTACATATTGAGAAGATTCCCTCTTATTTATGAGAAATTACTAAACGATTAACGTATGAACCTTAAATATCGATCAATCCCTTATGGATAGTGAGGTTATCGAAGATGCTTTTGACACATAGAGTTCGCATTTATCCGACTCAATCGCAGGAAGACGCGTTATGGAGTTTATCGGAAAAGTGTCGTCTGCTCTATAACTTTGCCTTGCACGAACGCATCCAAGATTGGA
>WJKD01000838.1 GCA_014729315.1 Promethearchaeota archaeon
CTTACAAGCCTAGGTCCTCAAAGAAAAGAAGCAACGAAATATACTTAATTGGATTTAATAAACAATAAGACAGGATCTGTTTTTTTTAAGGATAAGTATCTCATTTTAGTGTTTTCTTTCTTTATTCTTGCTCACTTTCGAGTTGAGCTTGAATTTCTTCGAAATTTGCATCATAAGTACCACCTGTAAGAGAAAGTTCGATCCAATCAGTAAGCCAGGGACAATGGTGAGGATTAAATAAATCCATGTTTGTCTCGTTGCATCTAGATACGAACGGGCATATAAAGCAAGGTTGACGTCCAAACATATCCCATATGAAATCTTTTTTTTTCTTACTCACCTTAACTTCTTCAGTCTCAATATCATCAGAATAATCTTCGATGGAAGAGATATGCTTTGTCCAAGAACTGTTATAGAGCTCCCTTCGAACCTTAATTCTTGACTGCAGCGCGAGAACATCTAGAATTTGCTCTAATTTGGTACGTTCTATGTCCGCAAGCTCCACCAATTCGTTAAAATATATAGTTTTTTCTTGATTAATGAGATTTAGTACTTTCTTCTCCTCTTTTTTGAGCCCTCTCTGAAGTTTCTTTTTCTTCTCTTCAATTCGTTCAGCGCGTCTTTCAGCTTCGGTCTTTTCATCTTCTTCGGCTTCTAATCTTTCTTTAACCTTGCATTTATGTCGACTTAAGTAAACATACCATTTACCGCAATATGGACACTGTTCCTTTTTCTTTTTTGCCATTAGGGGCTGTTTCTCCAATTAATTTTTATATATTAATTTTAAATTTTAATAAAAACATCGAATAGAGTATAAATCTAACACAGTAATATTGAATTTTATACTTTTTTCAAATCCTTATAATAGTTTATTTGTGCTTGTTTAAAAATTAATTTTTCGATTTTTTTTGGTAAAATTAAATATACCTTCTTTCTCTTTTTATTTATAAAATCAATCGTATTATTTAATTCTAATACCACTTTCGTAATTCAAAATGGACATAGTTGACCTTTTAGACCTCGATAGAAAGCAGATCATCTCCAAAGAAGATTTAAAAGATAAAATGTGGAAGATAGGAAAGGTTCGTCGCAAGTTAAGCACGGGATCAACGAATTTCAATAAAGTTCTAGATGGAGGATTCTCCTTGGGTCAAAAATATCTTCTCTTTGGGGCTAATAACACTGGCAAAACTCAACTATGCCACGCTCTCTGTGTTCAATTTTTTAAAAAATATATTAAACATTCGAAGTGTTCAAGATCAAAAGATATCAATCGAATTTTTTATTTTGATACTGAAAATACCTTTAGACCCGAAAGAATTAAAGAATTAGCTACACAAAAAACAATCGATTACAAGCTGGTTTTAAAGAATTTACTTGTAAGTAAAATTATGAGTAGTTCGGCTCTTCAGATAATACTAGATGACTTAGAAAATAAAATAGAAAAATCGTCTATTAATCTACTTATTATTGATTCTATAAATAACCATTATCGATCGGAACAAGGAAATAAACTTTTTTCCTCTTATAAAGCGAAAACTGTGTTCTTAAAAATTTTGCACAAATTAAACGAATTGGCTAAATCAAACCAATTTTTTATAATCGCCACTTCCCAAGTTGCTCCTAATTTTGTTGAAGGTGGTATAATTAAAGATATCCCAGTCGGTAATCAATATCTTAGTCATTATTTTTCAGAATACGTATACATTTTAAGAAAAGATAAGATTCTATACGCATATTTGGTAAATTCTCACAACCTTCCCGAAAAAAAGATTGCATTTTCTATAAGCTCTAAAGGAATTGAAAATTTTACTTTTTAGTTAAAATAAATTTATCTAATTTCTATTTGTTTTATTAGATCATCGATTGAAAGATAATTAAAATGCTTAGAAATTAAAGGAGAATTGAGAAAAATTATGTTCATAGGATGTATACTCATTAACCATTCGATAAGTTTCACTGCACATTTTAATTTTAATATTTTTGTTTCACTTCCTCTTTTATTAGAGTCCATACTTGGTTTTGAAAATTTTCCTACTGTCTTATTGAAATCCATCCCTATAAGGTATAATTTGTGCCGCTCGGTAAGGAAAGGTCTTAGGAAAAATAAAATTCGATCTCCATCAGTAAATCCTCCGGGATTTAGAATCACATCAAGAGGTTCCACTTGCGTGGTCCCAATCGTATTGTTAAATTTGATTATATTATCTTTAAACTCCCATAATTTTTCTATATTATCGCCGTGAGCGTGAACGATGGTATATTTTGAATAATCGAAAATTTTCTGATTAATACCATCCAAGTCGGTAAATATCGCAGTGACTGGGATTTGGTTTTTTTTTAACAAATGAGTGGCCCCATCTGCGGTTAAATTAACATTATTGTAAAGAATATCGCTACGTGAATTGAGCTTATCTACAGTCTCCTTGAGAGAGGGACCACATCCGTAGATAAAAATCCTTGAAGACTTTTGAACCATTTGCTTAAACCTAATTAAAACACTTTCAAGATCGTACGCTGGTTCTTTCGCTTTTAAAAATGTGAGAAGAAGATCGCGCGCTTGAATGTCTTTTTTATGATCGAAGTGGAAAATTTTTAATATTTTCTTGTAATAATCCTTAAATTCGACGTAAAAATTTAGTAAATCGATTAACGAAGAAACCATAAATATCTTCTTATCTTTTTTTAAATTGACACTGAATTAAAAAAATTTTAAATTTCTGATATAATTAATTAAATCATACCAATTAAATTCAATACAATTTAATTAGTAAAATACAAAATAAAAAAGAAGTGAATCGAGCAATTTCTACATGAAGTCCTTGACCTTGTAGATCGGGTATTTTTGCTCGTAGGCGTGGACCAGCCAGAAATATTCGTCGTAAGTGAGCTCGTATTCGTCGGCGATAAGCGTTTTAATCCATTTTTCTTTTATCTTTTTGCGGACTCTGGCGAGGCGGATAATTCTCGCTCTGGTGTGGGGCGAAAGGTCCTCGAGCTCAACCTCTGATTCGCATTCCTTTGCGCGGGTGTCGAGTTTTACGAATAGCTTGATCCCTTTTAGCGAACCTACGTAGAATTTGTAATCGAACTCGCCTTTTGTGGCTTTTTTGGAAGCATTTTCGCCTGATCCCGAACGGTTTTGAGTCGCGGTATGCTCTTTTCCCTCAATCATATATGGTAATGCACCGATCGACTATTTAAAAACCGACGGAAAGGTAATTTATTAAAAAGCAAACCTTTATTGCAAGTTGTGAACTCGTTCCTCCGAGCTCGAACGCTTCAAGTTTGGTCTTCTCTAAACGCAGATCTCTTGGGAGAAGCTGGGTTCTATTGTTGTCTTAGAAAAAAATGCGTGAAAACCTATATGATGGAAAAAAGGGGAAAAAAGGGTATCCTAAGAATGACGTTCGGAGCGGATTGTCTGCGTCGGTTCGGTTTAAAACGGTAGGAGTGATAATATGGTTAAGAAGAATATTGAATTGTTAAGTTAAATTAAGCTATATTATTCCTTATCGGTTTTTAGTTGTAAGAAAAAAAAGAGAAAATACGTGAAAACCTCGAGAGTTCGGGTGTATTTAGACGCGGTGTAGGGGGTATCTTTGGCGGATCTCCCTGATCGTTTCGCAGCTTTTAATGGTTTCTGCGATGTTATGAAACACTTGGGGGTCTTTATGGAACACGTCGACGCCTCGGTCGTTGAGAACGCGCTGAAGGTCGGC
>WJKD01000839.1 GCA_014729315.1 Promethearchaeota archaeon
CCTCGGAACTGATAAAGCTAAGAAGAACCGTGATCCGAGGAAAGTCCCCATATTTTTCGATTAAAAAAAATGGAGACAATAACTTTCAAAAGATAACGGCAACTGAAGTTCAATCTATCGTATCCGATTTAAATTATAATCCGGACAATCATTTTGCTTTTGTGAGTCAGGGAAAGATTGACGCCATAAAAAGCTTAAAGTCTACGGATTTATGCAATTTTCTAGAAGAAGGAATAGGACTTAAAGGTTTGAGAGAGGAGATACTACAACAAAAGAAAACAGTATCAGAATTGCAAACTGAGTTTAATTCTCTAAAAACTAAGCAAAACACTTTGAACATGAACCTTGAATTTTTGCGACCCAAACTGGAGAAATGGGAAGAGAAAAAAAAACTTCTTAAAACGAGGGAAAAATACGAAGACGAGCTTTTATGGGCAAATAAACGCAAATTAACCGAAGAAATTAAAAACCAGGAAAGAGAATTTCTCCGATTAAAAGTCAAATTAGACGAACTAAAAAAGAAAAAAATTCATATCGAAAATAAAATTGATAAACTAACCTCCCGCGAAGCTAATATTGACGATCGAATAAACGAAATTTCGAAAAAATTGGGTGAAAAAAATTACCAAAAGCAAGAATTAATTAATAAAATTCAGAAATGGCAGCAACAAAAAATCCGATTCAAAAATGATCTTGAGAAGCTAAAGCAAAAAATTGAGATTCAAGAAACTAATGTCAATAATTATAAGAATCAAAAGGAGAACCACGAAAAAAAAATAAAAGGGATTGAGGAAGAGAAGAAAAAAATAGAGGATATAATTGACGATCTAATTAAAGAGCAAACTCGGCTATTAAAAAAAATTGATAAGAATGAACACTTCTTTGAAGAATATAATAGTATTTTAAATAAGAAAGAGGATATTAAACGAGAGATAAAAGCAAAAAAGCAGAATGTGGAGAATATAAATACAGAAATTGAACAGCTCTTCCAAAGTTTCAGAGATATAGAACATAAATTCGAAAAAAATAAGTGGTTCTTAGAAAATCCAACGAAAAACCTTTTAGCCGAACTTGATGTCAAGCTCAGAAAACTAAGAAGAAAGCAATACACGATTCAAAATGAAATTGAAAAATTTGAGTACCAGAAAGTAAAGAAAATAAGAAAACTGAAACCACTAAGAGCTTCCCTTAGAGAAAGACGGGTGATTCTTCCAACTCAAATTACAATTCTTAAAGAAGAAGTCAAAAAAAGAAACCTAAACATAAAAGGACCAATAATCGACTATTTACAATACGATGATGACCTCAGCTACGCAATTGAATCAGTATTAGGAGAAAAACTTCTGTATAGCTTCGTTGCGGGAGATTGGGATACCTTAAATATATTAAAGAGGCTTATAAAAAAATATAATGCATATTGCAATTCGTATGTTCCCAAAAATATCAAACCCTCGTCCTTTCCACGCATTTCGGGAGAAGGGGTTTTAGGATATTTAGCCGATCTAGTAAAAATAAAGGATAACGATCAAGATATTAAAAAAGTTATCCTCTCAAAAATTAAAAATTGCCTAGTTGTAAAAGACTTTTTATCAGGCAAAAATATGCATCGAAAAAATAATTTTAAAGGAAAATGTGTCACTTTAAAAGGAGAGCAGATTGTATCCTATAAATACGTTTTTGAAACGCCTTATCTTAAAAAATTAAAAGGTTTATTAAGTCCTGGTACGCAAGAGGAGCAAGCTAATCTCTTAGAATCTGAATTAGAATCAATAAACGATCGAATTTTAGAGCATAAAGTTCAGCTGTCGAAATTAGACGAACTTCAACGAGAAATTTTCAATAGAAAACAAGCTTTTGACGATCTTCTCTATAGTTTCAATCAAAAACAGCGATTAACAACAAAAAAAAACGAATTATACGAGACCAGAAAGGAGATTGAAGAAAAAATTACAGATTTAGAGGAGGAGGTAACGCAACTGGATAATAGACTAAATGAATTGAAAGAACAAAAAGATCCAGAATTTTTTAAATGGAACAAGCGAATTAAACAAATTCCGAATAAACTAAATCATATAAATAGTGAAAAAAAAGAATGGGAATCCCAATTTAACAACTTAAAAGCTATCATTACTGAGATAGACAAAAAACTCTCGTCTGAGAAAGAAGGTTTAAACTTACAAAAGTTAGAATTTCAAAGGAAGTCTGAAGAGTTTAGAAAATCAGACCAAAATGCATTTAAGATATATCGAGAATTAGAAAATGTTGAAGACGAAATAATCAATTTAGAAAAAGAGAAAACCAATCTCAAAAATAAGAAATCTGATTTAAATGAAGAGAAAACTAAGTTAGATAAAGCCTATATCGGCTTAAACATACAGTACGAACAAGAAAATATTCGATTAAATACGACTAAACAGATTTTTGAAGAAAAAAAGAGAGACTTAGAAAGAATTGAGTCTCGAATCGGCCCTCTTGTTTCAAAAAATGAATTTGATATTCGATCAATCGAGGAAATTGAGTTAGATATTAAAGATATTGATAAAACTCTGATTGAATATTTAGATGTAGACGAATCCATAATCGTTGAGAGAGATCATATTGTTAGTGAATTAAAGGGGATAGCAAAAAATAAAAAAAATCTCAATAACGACATTCAAGCAGCAATAAAAGCCGAAAATAAAATGGAAAACACCTACAATGACAAATTTCAAAAACTTTTAGACGAATTACAAGAAAAAATAAACCAAAAATTTGAAGCGTCGCAGATAAAAACATACTGCTCTTTTGAACTAATTGGATCGTTTGAGGAATTAGGAGTAAGGATTCGAGCAGCGATTTCAAAAGATCAATTAAAGTCTTGTACGGCGTTAAGTGGAGGGCAAGTTTCTATGATTTCAATATGCTTAATTTTATCGCTCCAAGAATTAAAACCGTCTCCATTGTGTATGTTTGACGAAGCAGCAATGTTTTTAGACGACAAAAATTCAGAACACGCTTATCAGATGATTAAATCAACCTTAGAAGAGAATTCTTACATTCAATTAATTATGTTCTTACCAAAATCTTCCAACAAATTATATTTATTAGCTGATAAATTAATTGGTGTTGCCCGCTCGGGGAAGGAAGAAGTATCCACCATATTTAAACCTGTAATTGTTAAAAAAAATAAATACAGAGAATAATGGAAAAATCAAAAGAGAACTTAGATATTATAAGGGAAGAAATAGGTAAGATAAAGGAAGCTATTCTAGCTGGTGAAATCAATTTATTAGAAACCGAATTAGTTCCCATTTTTAACAAATTGCGAAAAACTGTGAATGTCAATAACATCGGCCAACATTCGAAGTCGTATAAGGAATCTTGCGAGATTCTGGATCAAAAATTTAAAGAATTTAAAAAACTACTTTACAGTACAAGCAGCGAAGCAATTTTCAGAAATTTTCTTGAGTTAAATCCTAAGGATAAGGAGATTGCTGAATTGATAAACAGTTGTTGGTATAATCCTTTCATCATTAGAAACTTGTCATTTGTTTACTTAGAAGATTCGGCAAAATTACTTGCTCAGACCACCTATTCTCCAATAACTATAAAACATGTAGAAAAAACTACGACTGATGATGATTTTTTACTCGAAATACCTGAACAGAAATTTACTGAAAAAATGACGGACTTTTATGAAAAAATTAGCGAAAAATTACCTTGTTCCTATGACGATATTTTTGCCGATTATAACGATCAGCTTCGTCTTTTTGAGGATTTCGTCTATTTTCTTCATTTGCTCCAATTAGGTAAAATAAAATATCAAAAAGAAACGAGAACAATATACAAATAATAGGAAAAAAAAATATGAACGAATTATCAATTTTAATGCATTTACTTAGTTATAAACATAGTCTACACGAAATTGGAGCTTCGAAAAAAGAGATCCTGAATACATTAAATATCAAAACTAAACATAAAAATGCCGCGTTCCAAGAATTGATTAAAAATTTATCAAATTATGTCAAACCGCTTGGATTGTGTGTAAAATTCAATCCCCTTAATAATCATTGGTTTTTATCGAAAGATCAAGAAATCTCGAATATACTTAAAGCTAATCCTTTTGAAAATAAACCGAGATTAGCAGCAACTTTATTTGTTATATTGGTTTCTTGCTTTCAAAATTCTGGGAAGAGCGATGTAAAAAGCATTCAGAAAGTAAGAAAAAAGAAAACAATAACGAACGACTTAAGAGATCTAGAAAAAATGGGTTATATAGTTCTCAACAACGAAAGTAACGAAGTGAAATTGACGCCGTTAATTGGTTATGAATTAGATTTAGATGATTTACTTACCAAAATTAGTCTTAAAGTCAAAAACCGATAAAAAGAATCTTTTTTAACGAAATTTTGTTTTCAGAATTAATATATTTCGAAGATAACAATAATCAGCTAGTAGTAAAGGAATGATTTATAAAGAAATAAAAAAATCTATTGGTTAAGACATATTTCCAGAACCATTTCTGCAACATGATTATTGTAATCTTCTACTGCGTCAAATCCCTCAATA
>WJKD01000840.1 GCA_014729315.1 Promethearchaeota archaeon
GGTTCATATCAGATATATGATATAAGATAGAAATTAACGTTTCATATAATCTAAAATGATCAAGTATTTTTATAATAATAAATATCAATTATTCAAAGATGACTTAAATGTCTGAAAATAAAACCATGACTCCTGCCGCACCCTGGATTTTTGTCTTTTGGTTAGCGTATCAATCGGATACGCTCTGATTTTGCCCTCCTCCCCCTATTTTGATTTTGACCTTGTATTGAGGTCGCGTGGCAGGAGTCACCCTTTCTATTAATGACAATTAGAATTTATAATCTTATCCTTTACCGATATCTCATTTGAGATGATTTAACAAAATGTTTAGAAAATATTTATTACTTGGTAAAAAATTACAAAATAAGACATGAAGTATAAAGATATAAATAAAATACCCGCTTTCCGGTCTATTTTCCCTCTCGCTGCGATTACAACAATTACAATTAAAGAAGCAAATAGAGTATATAAAATTGTAGGAATGGCCACCTCAGCTGACACTTCTTGAGGAAAAAGGAGCTGACCTATTGCAATTGAGATGGTTGAATCAACAATACAACTTCCAAGAACATCCCCAATTGCTAAATCGTATTCTTTTTGTTTTATCGCATTGATTTCAACAGCCAATTCCGGTAAAGAAGTAGCGACTCCCAAAATAAAGAAACTTAAGATAAATTCGTGAATTTTTAATATCTCAGATAATAAAATAATTGAGTTAATAATCATAAAAGCGCTAAGAGTGACTCCTAGAAATCCTATTATCGCCATTCCTAGATGATATTTCTTACTTTTGAGGTTTTCGGTAATTTCCATAAACTTCACTCTTTCCAAAACGCTTTCCTTTGTAACTTGATATATCAGAATTGTATATAGAAAGAAACACGCGATCATAAAAAGAGCATCTAATCTAGTAAAATAACCCTTTTCAACAACCGTAAATATTAATATCAATGATAAAATCTCACAAGCTCCAATTATAATGAATTCGCGCTTTCGGATATAAAACATACCACAGAAAAGAGGCAATAATCCAAAAACTAAAGTTAATTGAGCTAAATCGGACCCAACCGAATCTCCGACATCAATATCACCATGACCCATTGCGCACGAAACGATTGAATTGACAATTTCTGATATATCTGTACCTATAGATACTAAGGTTACTCCTATGATTAAATTCGAAACACCTAGAGCAGACGCAAGTTTTGCCGAATTTGTAACGGCTAAATCGCTAGCAAAAAATAGCAAAATAACGCCCGGTAAGAACAAAATTAAAACCATTAAAAGAGATATCATCTATTTTTTTTTCCCTCTATTTAGTAAAAATATATTGACGATTGAGAAATCCAACTGAAATTAGAAATTACACTCAACAATTATGTAAAATCAGAAATCGCTACAATCATTATTTGAGATAGGTTTCTATTTAAACTTTTCAATAATTTAGAAAATCGAAAAGAAGAGATCTCTAATTTTTTGTTTGGATCTTATGTATGTTTGAAAATTATCACTCCTTTTGATAAAAGTTCGAAAGATCCAAATATAGAAAGCGTTTAGTTGTGAATATTTTTGAATAACCATACAAAAACAATAATACAATTACAATTATCTATGGTTTGATTTTTTTTTTATTTGATTTTGTTTTATTCGATCAAATAAGTATTTTAATAAAAAAAAGATCAAGTTGAATTATATGAACGAAGAAGTAATTAGAGAAACGATGTCCCTCTGTCCTGAATGTTTGAAACAGATTCCGGCGCAATTCTATGTCGACCCCCAAACAAATTGGGTGATGCTTAGAAAAACATGTGAAGAACATGGAGAATTTAAAGACAAAATCTCAATCGATGCAGATGAATATAAATGGCAGATGAAATTCACTAACGATATCGGATCGACAGACGAAAAGATTTCCACAAAACCAGTTGAAGTGTCCTCGGGAATCAGAAAAGCGAAGAATGGATGTCCTTATGACTGTGGAATATGCGAAAATCACAAAAGTGCTCCTTGTATCTGTTTAATCGATGTCACTAATCGGTGTAATCTGGCATGTCCAATCTGCTTCGCGAACGCAAGTGCTAAAGGGTACGTGGTAGAACCAACTTTCGACGAAATCGTGTATATTATGAAACATTTTCGCTCAATGAAACCTACGCCCGCAGTATTGCTCCAATTCGCTGGAGGAGAACCTACTTTAAGGGACGATCTACCGGAAATTACTAAAATAGGAAAAGAATTAGGATTTTTAGATATCATGGTTTCTACTAATGGTATTCGAATTGCAAAATCCATTGAATATCTCCAAGCGCTTAAAGACGCAGGATTAGATACCGTATATTTACAATTTGACGCTACTGACGCTCCTGAAATTTGGAAAAAAGTGAGAGGTGTAAATCTCTGGCCAATCAAACAAAAAGCTGTCGAAAATGTTAGGAAAGTTGGCGATATTACCTTAATGCTCGTTCCAGTGATCGCAAAAGGAGTAAACGACTCTCAAGTAGGACCCATCATGGAGTTTGCGAAGGCAAACAAAGATGTATGCGGTGGTATCGTATTCCAACCCGTTTCATTGTGCGGTAGAATTAGTTTTGAAGAATTAATGGATCTCAGATATACTACCTCAGATCTTAAACGAGACATTAATAAAGCAACAAATAATGTTATTCAAAAATTTTATCCCTTAGCAACATCTTCTAAATTTACAAAATTATTAGCGTGGTTTGACGCCGCACCGCACTGGGCTGCAACAAGTCACCACGATTGTGGATTCGCAACTATCGGTATTGTCAATAAGAATAGTGAATGGGAACCAATTGAAAATTATATCGACGTAGAAGGATTGCTTAAATGGTCGAACAAAGTATACGACATGATTCAATCTAGAACCGTACCAAAACCAACTAGTATATTAGGTAATTTTAATCTTTCAGATTATGGTGCGGTAGCAGAAACTGTTGGTAAGTTCATCGACGATATGACTAATTTAGGTTACAGACAGATGATGAAAGCGTATTATTTTGCCGGACTCATAAAACACGTAAAAGTTAAAAAAGTCTTAGAAAGTACTGTAATTGAGTCCTTAGCAAAACTAGTGGCCGCGCCAAACATGAGAACCTCTGGTAATTTTCTCCTCTCAGGGAATATGTTAATTAGCGCCATGCACTTCCAAGACGCCTACAACTTCGATTTAAATCGAGTTAAATCGTGTCTGGTTCATTACGGTATTATTGATCCCGCCGATCCAAAGAGGGTCTTAGAAGTACCGTTCTGTGCGATGAATACTGTCCATCGCGAGAGATTAGAGCTCGCTCATGCTCTAAAGGACGAGAAAACTGAAAAACCCGAAGTTATAACGGAAAGAGTATCTAAATACATAGAGTCTATTGAAAAGTAAAATTTTACAATCTTTTTCTTTAATTTTTTATCTCATTGTCTCATTTTTAGACAGATCTCACTATAGTAATTCAAGAAAAAAAAACAAATTGGAATTCTTTAATTTCAAACAAAATTAGTTTTAATTCAATATCTTCGGAGATCTTATTCTAAAAAAATATAGTTATGAGCTATCCGTCTTTTATCCTTTCCGGCTAAAATGTGTAAATGCTTTATAGTTTTAATGGAATCTTTACTAAAATTATTGATTGGAATATATATGATTTCTCTATTTTTAAGGCCTGCTAAAAATGAGAAATATTTGCGAGGTTGTTTTTTCGCAACATAGACGATATAATGTTCCTTTGAAAATAATATTCCCGCTTTTAAAAGGCGCTCAGCTTTATTATTCGTATCTTGAAATTCTCCCCTCATCATATATCCGAAAACATCTCTTATCCCTTGAGGAGGAAAAATAGAGAGAAGGCCCCCAATTTCGACGTGTGATATTCCTGGACCGATTAAATATTCTCCTGGATTTGTGGAGTAGAAAACTAGATCGCTTTCCTTGTCGTGTTCAGCCCACCAAGTTAATTTATAAGGGTATTTCTCAACCGATCCATCGTCAATATCGAAAATAACGATAAGCGTGTCAACTTTACCTTTGATTTGTTGTTCGTTTCTCACGTAAATCTTTTTCTTAAACGCCCAGTTTCGGATAGTTTCTTTAATTGCTAGACCGTCGAGGAGGCTAGATTTAAACTCTTCTATTTGTACGCGTTTATTTTTTAAGTTTTTGATTGCCTTATGTCGGATATAAGCAAAATAATCCTCTTCGATGATATCTTCGGGTGGGTAAGAAACGGTTCTAAACTTCGCATCTTCCCACTCCTCTTTCCAATGGCCCTCGTATTCCTCTTCTGGTCTTTTTTTTATTGGCAACTCGTCTGATCCACCATATTGGTAAGCATGTCTCCTTCTTAGTTTAATGTACCTTCCGTTTGGGTCATATCCGCCTTCAACACTTAATTTCATTGTTTCATATCGTTCGCTAACATCATTGAACGGATATTTTGTCGCCTCGTCATACACTTTCCATGCGTAATCATCGTCTACTACATTTTTTGCAGAAATTAAAAAATGATTTAGTGAGGGCAAAAGGCGTCCTTCGGTGATGGAAAGATTTCTGCTATATTGGAAGAGCGATTTTAACTTATGAAGATCGACGAATTCTTTAAATTCCTCTTCGTATTTATATTTCGCGTTGAGGAAGATCTTTCTGATATGCTCCTTTTTGTCGTACGAATCTAAAATTTTAAATAATTTGGAGGGCGATTCCGCACCAACATTTTCTAAAACCTCTTTGGAATAATTTTCCTTAAATTTAATCCATTTGTATGTGTTAAAGGGTAATTCTCTCAATAAAAAACGGGCATCTCTGCTCTCAACATTGTATATCTTTACATATTCATGAGGAACCAGATCTGGCTCTACATCTTCTAGCATTTCTGAATTTTCTAAATAGTATTTAATATTATTCCAGTGAGCCAGTCCCGAGACGAACAACACTCTATGATAAGATTGCATTAATTTTTTCAAGTGCTTTGCCATGTATTTTTCTCTTAATAAATCTTTTACAAGATAATCGCCATTCTGAACCTCATCAGGCTCGTTGCTTAATAAATCATTTAATTTCACATTATCTCGCAAGGATATTTCACCATTTCTATAGACCTTATTAATATAATCCGAAACTTTATCGTAGAAGTCAACTAACCCCATTTTTATCATGGAATAATCATCAGGAAGCTTAAAAATAGGTGGCGTGTAATTTTCAACTGAGAGATCGATGAATTCAACGGGTATATTATAATTTATTCCAATTCTAATTGCCTCAATTATAGAATCTCCTGGATCGATGGGAATAAAATTTAGGGTTTTAGGATCTAAACTATCTGCGTAAGCGATTAGGGACAAAAAAGGAAGCCTTTCGATCCCCTCCATGACCTCTTCTCTGATATTGTCAGGGAGCTCTACGGCAATAATATCAGGATAAACCTTAAAAAAAGATTTTCTTACTAATTTTGCAAATTCAATCCTTGAATGAAAAGTTGGGATCACGTAAATATTTTGATACTTAATATACGGCAAATGCTTCATATTATTCTTGAACCTATTAAGCGCTGAATTTAATAATAGAACTTAGAAAAAATCCTCTGGAATACCTTTGATGCTTTCTTCTTTTTGCTGCTTTTTTAAAATCTTTTTATATTCCTCACTAGTATAGTTTATCGCATTTCTTTCTAGAATATGGATAATTGATTCCTTAAATTGTTTTTTATTTAAAGTTGGCTTGTTTCCTCTCAACTTTCGAGATTTAAGATAATATCGAACAATATTTATTCCGTCTCTCACCGTGTAAGGTTCGTCGTGAAGATGCGCATTTTGTAGGAAATCAACGCAATAATTTAATATATCTTCTGAAGCAAATGGTAAATTGTATTTAAGAATAGCAAGTTCGTCCACTTTATTAGGAAATTCCACAAAAATCTTAGGATTAAGCCTGCTCTGAATGTATTCTGGAACTTCGAAGGTTGAAGAATCTGAGTTCATCGTAACACATAATCGAAAGTCTTTGTGAGCGTAAATTCTTATCCCCGCGATTATCGAATCTACATATCTTCTCTTATCCATTAATGGCGCGAGGGACGCCCAAGATTTTTCGGACATTCTGTTCCCTTCGTCCAGTAAGCAAACGCCCCCTTTTATCATCGCTGAAACTAGAGAACTAGCTACATACGCGATTTTTCCTTCTGATGATATAACTGGACTTATCAATAAATCTTCGGGGCGGGTGTCCATTGTCGCTTGAAATATATAAACATCTTTACCCATTTTTTTTCCCGTCGCATAACCTAAGGTTGTCTTTCCAACACCAGGTTTTCCAAGAATTCTTGGGTTCAAAGGTAAGTCTTCTTCGTCGACTACTAACCAAGCTGCTTTCAATTGGTTAATAAAACTCTCGTCACCAACCCACTCTAAATCTACTTCCGCTGGTTCGGTTAATAACAACTCTACCCCAGAAATAGTAACGATCTCACTCATCTTCTTCTAAGCTTTTTCTCCTGAAACATCTAATTAATAATATATATATGTTAAAATTGGATAATTAATTTTTCTTTTCCGCAATTATATGTATTTTCGTCGCATCGAACTGCCACAATGTCCGATTTCTTAAAAGAAACATCTCCTTTAAACTAAAATTAAATCAAAAAACCAAAAATAAATAAATAATTATAATTTACTAACAAGAAAAGTATTTGAGATATGTAATCTTACCTACTTAGATCTAATTTATAATAACTTTAGTTCGTAACGATGAAGAGTATCGAAGCGAAAAGAGGAAGAGTTATCGTCGGAAAGGTTTTACCTGACGAAGATTTAATTGATTCAATCAATGCAATGGTGAAAAAGCATCAAGTCAAATCGGCTTTATTTAATGTTATTGGTGCGTTTAAAAAAGTCACCATTGGATATTATGACATAAGTTCAAAAGAATACAATTTTCAAACCTTCGAAGAAGATCTTGAATTAATCTCTTGTATTGGTAATATAGCGTATAAAGACAATAAACCTATTATTCACGCTCATATTACAGTAGGGCGGTCAGATTATACTATCATAGGAGGACATTTATCACAACCGAGTATAATTTCAGTAACGGGTGAAGTATTTATTTACGAAATTGATAAAATAGTTCTCAGAGCTAAGGATCCTAAATTTGACTTAAATTTATTAGATTTATAATATTAAACATACGCAGAATTGATTAAGAATGGGAGAAACCAAAAGAGCTTTCTTCGAACTAATGACCCGAAATTTAATTCATATTAATTCAGTTTATAAAATTATATATAGCGCGGAATTGGCAAAAGAATGAGGGCATAGAAATGGTTAAAAAAGCGAAGTTCGTCTGGAAGCTCCTAATCCTAGGGGATACAGCAGTAGGTAAGACATCACTCTTAAATCAATATGTATCTCATAGTTTTAAAGAAGATTATAAAGCTACTTTAGGAGTTAACATCATTATTAAAAATGTTGAGATGGAAGAGATAGATGGGATAGTGCGGTTAATCTTATGGGATATCGCGGGACAAGATCGCTACGAAAAATCGAGAAAAGCTTACTACGAAGGGTGTTCTGGTGTCTTTTTTGTCTACGATATTACTCGCTATTCTTCTTTTGAAAATATCGAGATAAAATGGCTTGAAGATTTAAGGGGCTATCTCAGAAAAGAAGATTGTCCTTATATCTTAGTGGGGAATAAGAGTGATTTGGAAAAACAAAGAGGCGTTTTTAAAGAAAATGGTGCTAGATTAGCGGAAAAAATCAACGCAATTGATTTCATCGA
>WJKD01000841.1 GCA_014729315.1 Promethearchaeota archaeon
ATCATCTTTCTTCGATGATGAGGGAATCAAATCGCAAAAAATATATTAGTAGAAAATGGAATTTTAAAAAATTTTCTCTATGATAGACGTTCTGCAACAGTTTTGAAAGGCATACCAAAGGGAAATGGCAGAAGAGAAAGCTTTGCTCATCCATTATTTGTTAGAATGACGAATACATACTTCGAACCCGGAGATTATGATCTTGAAGAGATGTTAATGGAGATAAAAGATGGAGTTTTTCTCGAAAGGGGTTATTTTGGTATGGAGGACCCTTTGGGAGGCGGAATGCAGTGTACTTCCAAGAAAGGTTATTTAATAAAAAACGGAGAAAAAACGGAATTACTTAAAGCAATAACCCTCAGCGGATCTGTTTTGGAATTACTAAAAAATATTGACGCAATTAGTAATACCAAGTTAGAATTGAGGCCAGGAACATGCGGAAAAGGCGAGGAAGATTTCGTACCTGTGACGAGCGGTGGTTCATTCGTTCGAGTAAAAAAAGCATTGGTAAGTCCAGGGTGATCAATGATGGGATCAGATAAAATTGAGTTAATAGAAAAAAGATTAAAGTTTCAAGAAATTAAGGATTACGAGATCTATTTAACCAAGACTAATATTATTGAAACTCAGTTTTTAAAAAATAAAATAGAATCTGAACGAGAACTACATACGTTCGATTATTTTTTAAGAATTTTGTCTCACAAGGAGAATGAAACGGGCGTTGGAATAGTCAAAGGTAATTCTTTCAATTCTAATAATGTAGATAGCAACATTAGGCTTTGTTCTACTTTATCTAAGCATAATTTAAGCTCTAAATATGAACTTCCTTATCCTCAAAAATTAGGATATGTGAAAACTGCTGAGGAAAAAGTACTTAAGAATCCGAAACAAATTAATCGCGATTTAACCGAAGAAATCCAATCAGAAATTGCTGGATATAAAGAAATTTCTCCCACATTCGGTCGATTTCGAATACATATACAAGATAAATATCTAAGAAATAGCAATAATGTCGATCTTTTCGCTCAAAAGTCGTATTTCTACTTTGAATTTGCCCTAAAAGCACAAAATAAAGGAAAATTGGCAGAATCGTGGGAAACTGGCTATGTAAAAAATATAGACCAATTGCGGTTTCCAGAAAGAATTCAAAAATGGGTCAAAATTGCTAAAGATACTTTAAAAGCTTCTCTTCCTATTTCCAATGAGAAAGCCATTGTACTGTTTCCAACTCATATATTAAAAGATGCTCTAAATTCCGTTGTTGCTTTTCATAGTTCAGGTAGGGCTAAGCACGAAGGGTTGTCCAAGTTTGAAATCAATAAAAAAGTAGCTACAGAGAACCTTACTATATTTGACAACGGATTACTGCAAGGTGGCTTGATGACTAATTCTTGGGACGGTGAGGGTAATCCACAAGAGGTCAATAAAATAATTGACAATGGAATTTTTAAAAAAAGATTATTCGATCAGAAATATGCAATTTTGGAAAATACTAAGTCATCGGGTAATGGAATTCGAAATAGCGATGGATCAATTTCTAATACAATAACTAATTTGCAAATCGAACCGGGTGTTATCTCGTTAAAAGAAATGATTTCAGAAATTAAGGAAGGATATTACATTGAAAAATGCTCGTGGCTGAATCCAGACCCTCTATCTGGGTTTTTTGGCACTGAAATAAGAAATGGTTATTATATTAAAAATGGCGAGCTTCGTCATCCCATTAAAGGTGGAAATTTAAGTGGAAATATTTTAAAAATGCTCTCAAATTGTTTATACATCTCAAGAGAAACAGAATTTGCTGAGAATAGCTATTTTCCTAGTATCTTTTTTGACAATCTTTCAATTTCTTCGTGAGTAAAAATCTTTTACTTTTGCTTCCTTAATCTCGAAGTATTTATTTAATAAAATATACAGTTTGCGAGGTTTTCTTAAACTCCTTGCATAAAATATTTATGTTCTTCTAATAAAGTATATCTATCAAATAAATAAGTAAAGAACTAGATGTCCACAAATGGCAACTCCAGATATTAATTTTCATTTTAGAGAATTTGGCACTAAAATGCCAACTTTAGGAATTCTTACCATTTTGATATTTCTATTTAATTTAATAGGAATATTTTTTGTAATTGCATCATTAATTGGCTGGATATTATCGGTAATTGCATTAATCATCCTATTATCAGCTTTGAAAGAGGCAAGGGAAGCGGGATATAAACTAAACAATCATTTATTACTTGAATTTAGATCTAAGATTGTTAATGCAATCATTTTAAATATCATTGGATCCTTAATGCTTTTTGTTGGAACAATATTTTATCGAGGAATCATAGTAATAGGCCTGTTAATTTTAGGAATTATATTTTTAATCGTTGGTGCAATTCTTAGAATACAAGGATGGTCTCGATTGCATAAGTTTATTGGTCAAAATCGTTCAATGTTCCCTCCTAAGATAGCTTCGGACACCGAATCTGGCGCCAATTTAATGAAAATCGCGGGTATTCTATATTTAACCATAATTTTAGCTATTATAGGACTCATCTTAGAAATTATTGGTTATTTTAAACTCGGGTCTTTTCGAGATTTAGCAGAAGGGAATACGAGTCCAACACCCGCCCAACCCGTCGTTACTCAAACTATTTCCGCTGTTCAACCTCAAGCTCAGCCTAAAAAAAGATTTTGTCCTAATTGCGGTGCTCAAATATCCGGAAATGAAAAATATTGTTCAAGTTGTGGTTCAGAGCTATAAAAACCCAATTAAGATTCATTTTTTTTCTTTAATTTTTTTCTTTTATTAGAAAGCTGAGAACTTAAAGATATAAGAAATTTTCTACATGCTATCTTAGTAAAATTTTAATCGTGTTTACCAAAATTATGTCATCATTAAATTTCTTTTTTAATGTTAAATCTTGAGAATTCCATCGTATAAACGATCCACAAACTTTTTAAATTTATCAAATAAAATATATCTAACAAATTATTTATTTGAAAAATGGGGAATTCTATGTCAAGTACAGATGTGAATTATCATTTCAAACAATTTGGAAGTAAAATGCAAACCTTGGGAATCCTCGCTTTATTATCGTTTATATTTGGTTTAATTGCCAATTTCGTAGCGGTTGTAGGAATTATCAATTTTATCATATTGATAATTACATTAATCGTTTTGTTCTCTGCGCTCGGTGAAGCGAAAGAAGCGGGATATAAACTCAATAATAGATTACTTATTGAATTTCGTTCAAAAATTGTAACGGCGTTTATATTATTTTTAGTTGGATATTTCTTTCTAATTGGAGGAACAATTGGTTTAGCTGCTGTGCTAATCTACACTGAGAGCATAGCTGCTGTAG
>WJKD01000842.1 GCA_014729315.1 Promethearchaeota archaeon
ACAAGTCATTGAGCGTGTAAAATACTTGATTAAGGAAATTGCACCAGGTGGCGGTTATTGCCTCGGTTCAGGAAATTCAGTGCCAGAATACGCGATACCGGAAAATTTCGCGGCGATGGTGGAGACGGCGAGGAAGTTGGGGGAGTATAATTGCTTGTTATAATTTTTAAAAATTGTGTATTATGTCAAATAAAAAGAACAGAAGGTTTGCTAAATTTGAAAATATTGTTTTATCGTTTATTGGTAATCCCGAGATTTTGGTGCCAAGGAAGAATAATTCATTAGATTCAATGAAGAAATCCTTCAACGAATTTTCTTCTATTACATGCAAGGTCTTTGATGAACTTTGTGCCGTATCTGATCGTGATCCTCAATTGATTATTGATGTAATTAGAGATACTTTCAGTTCAGAAATATTCACAACAACGATAACAAATATAAAAAAGGAAGTAGAGACTATTACAGATAAGATGAATACGATCGCCATGACATGGGAAATTTCTTCCTTTTTCAAATTGCCCGCATATTTATTGTCAGGATGTAGGGCACCTATAAGAAATCTTTCTGAACATTCATCAATTTTTAAACATCTAAAACCTTTCGGATTTTCATCTAATGATATTGATAATATTAGATTAATTCGAAATGCTAAAAATCATAAATTTACTATTAGCAAAGGATGTTTAATATTTGATGATAATGGTGCCAGCATTCAAATTGAATGTTCAGAAATTGAGCGTATTTATGATAACTTAGAAAAGATGTCTTCTTGGTGGCTAACGTTTATTGTTAATGGAATTTTATACATTCCTAAGTTTGGTATTTTATTTTGCTATACTATATTGGAAAAGATGTTGAAAAATAAAAGAAGAATCAAAAATTATGTTGATGGATTATCTGATTTTGTTCCCGAATCAATTATCAATCCAAAAGTAAAACTATCTTTAACTGAAAGAATAAAAAAGCAATATAGAATACTGAAAAAGAAATTTAGAAGAACTAAACATAATATATTGTACAAAGATCATTATAAATTATTTTTCTTTACACATGGAAATTACATTTTTAAAAGATTAGCGTTTCATTTAGAGTATATCTCAAATGAAATGGAAAAAATTTCAAATTCACTTACTGATGATAATGATAAATTAAATTTTAAAAAAATAAGTAGTTGGTTTAAAGATAATAGTGAACCACTTTCAAACATTTCAGATGAAGAATTGTATTCATTACTAGAAAAACATTATGGATATTAATATTGTATAGTGGGAGTTTTAGCAAGCTGGAAATGGTGCTCGAAATCAAGTAGTAAGAAGGTGTTTTATTTTTTTGCACTCTAAAGCGAAGCAGGAAGAAAATTGTAAGTGCAAATAAAAAATAAAATTTTTATATGGACGCGTTGAGTAACGTTCTTTTAAAAGCAATAAAGATACTTATTTTTGTTTACAGCGTGCAAAAAACGCACGCAGAAAACAAAAATCAAGTTTCTATTGTTTGTGCAAAAAACAGTTCTGTATATTTTTAAACTCTTGTAAGTTACTGTAAATTTAAATTATAACAATGCAATTAAGTTGACCCGAAGGGCTGTGTTTTAAATCCAGAAATTTGATGCCCGCATTCAATATTATCTGTTAGTCAACTCCTGTGCGCCGCAACCTTCGGGTCAACTTATAGCAGTCGTTAGCGCATTGCAATATAAATAAATATTAAATATGAGACCTTCTCCACAGAAAATAGAAAAAGCAAAAAAGTTTATTCCTGAATATTCCAAATTATGTTTAAATTACGTACGTCCAATATTATTTGGTGATTTGCCACTTGAATCAATTGATCCGCTACTAAAAGGAGCTACTATTACTTTCATAAATACGGGTGAAAGATCATTAGGTATCACAAATTATCATGTATTTGAAAAATATTTAGAATTAAAGAAACAAAATAAGAATACAATTTGCCAAATTGATAGTTTGATTTTTGATCCCGAGTCAAGACTTATCGATTTCAATGAAGATAGAAAAGTTGATCTGGTTACTATAGATATAACAGATGATGAATTCGCACAAATTAATGCTATGCCACTTTATCATAAAGTTTGGCCAGTTAAGATCACAACTGAAAGAGAAATCGAACCTGTCTTTATTTTAGGTTATCCTGGACATTTAAGATATATTCATAGTGTTGATAGAATTGATGCGACATTTGGTGCATTAATGTTGACGATTGATACTATTACTGATAAAAATCTTATAATTGTTTGTAACCGCGATAATTGGGTTGTTGATTATTCAATTTACGGTGAAGTTGATATTTCAAGATTTCGTGGTTTTAGCGGAGCAGGTGTATTTCGAATGAATAATTTAACTCCCGAATTATTGGGTATTATATCTGGTCATGCTGAAGAATTATTAGACGTATTTTATTGTAGTAGATCAGATTTGATTGAAGCTAACGGAAGATTACTGATAAATGATTAATTGTATTTCACAGAAAACTCTATTAAAATTAGCAAAAGTAAACCAGTATCTGGAGAAAAATAGTGAGAGCAGGTTTCATTCAGTTTGATTGTAAATTTGGGGAAGTGGAGGCAAATCACCGCAAAGTTAAAATAATGCTGGCGCAGGAGCCGGCGGATTTGTGGGTGCTGCCGGAGTTTTTTCAAACCGGCTATCTGTTTCAGAAGAAGCAGGAAGTGGAAAAACTGGCAGAAGAAATCCCGAATGGGCAGACCACGCAATTTCTGATCGAGCAAGCGAAGCGGCATAATACGACAATCGTCGCCGGGCTGGCGGAGCGGGATGGCGATAAATTTTATAACTCTGCTGTCTGCGTGAACGGCGCGAAGGGATTTCTTGGGAAATACAGGAAAATCCATCTGTTCGACCGGGAGAAATTGTTTTTCGAGCTAGGGGATATGCCATTCAGTGTGATCGATCTTGGTACATTTAAATTGGGGATCATGATCTGCTTCGATTGGATTTATCCGGAAGCTGCACGTTCACTGGCAGTGCAG
>WJKD01000843.1 GCA_014729315.1 Promethearchaeota archaeon
ACATAGCTTCGATTGATCTTCCTCTGATAAGATTGCGATTGGCAACTTTTCGATAAATTAGGGCGGCAGATTCTTTCAAATCTTTAGATAAGATTAATTGAGATGTCAATCGGTCTAATTCGTTCATCGCAAAAGCTAAATTTCTATCAATAGACTTGTTAGTTCTTGTTCTAGCGTGCCATTTTCTTAACCGGTAGACCTCGGCTTTCATTTTAGGGCTAATGGTTTTACCAAATGCGTCTTTATTTTTCCAGCCAATCATAGTAGACAACCCTTTATCGTGTAATGTTAATGTAGTGGGAGCACCAACACGAACCTTTACTTTTGCCTCTTCTGAATTAAAAGCGCGCCATTCTGGTCCAGAATCAATTAATCTTTGGCTTAAAACTAAGCCACACGCATTACAAATGAGTTCAGCTCGAGATTCGTCAAGAATTAAACTGTTATTTCTACACTCAGGACAAACATTCTGATTTTTCTGTACCATTCTATTAAAACCCTTAAAAAAATTGATCCTTATTTTCTATAATTATAATCGTATTTTTAAATATTTGCGTTTTTTAAATTAACTGATTAACTATGTACTTTTGAGTTCTTTTAGTAATTAAAATTTTTATTTATATTTTTTATAAAAGATTTGATTAAGAGCATTAAAAACATTTTTGTCGGTATTTACACAATTCTATCTTAGTTATGTTTAAATTAATTCGCATTTCTTGAGAATTTTGAGTTTCAAATCGATTTTAAAATCGATGGGAAAAAACTAATAAAAATTTATCATACATATTATTAAATTACGACTTATTAACTCAGAAAATTTTAGATCTTAAACATAATATTTTAATCGTTTCACTTTTTTTTAGATACGATGAATTATTTCCACAAATCTCATGGAAAACACTGTTATCTTCGTTCATTTCAAACTATGTGCCCAAAATGCGGAAAAGATGTTCTATATTGGGAATGCACTCATGGATGTAAAGTTTTTTTTGAATATCCTCCTTACGGCAAATTAATAAAACATAAGTGTAAGAAGTATAAAAGTAGAAATCAAAAAAAATTGTATCCTATAATAGTTAAAAAACCCAAGGGATTATTGGAAAAAGCCTCTCCAAGTTGTCCTAATTGCGGAAAACTTTTTAAGAGAGAAAAAGATTTAAAGAAACATTTAAACGAGTCAAATAAACGCCAATATATTCAAGAGACATCCAATACTCTTTTTGTCCAGGAAAACTCAAGAAATCAACTAAAAAGTGGAGAAAAAATGAGGATACATTACAAACCCGAATTTGGAAAGATTAATATTAAGAGACGAGATAAATAGAATTATCAATAAATTTTTAATAAGATTGTTATAATAATATTATTGAAAATTTATGAGCAATTTTGTGAAAGTTAAATTTAAATTTATTACCTTTTATCATTATAATTAAGTTAAATCAAACTGCTAAAAATAGGAAAAATAAAATGCCAGTAGATCCCGAAACAGCAGCTTATAATTTAATGCAATCAGAACCCTCTATAATTGCAGTAGCAATATTACAAGGAAGGGACATTATTTATTCCACAGATAATTGGGATATTAGTGCGGATATTGGTCGAGTATTATCGTCGTGGAGTTCGATGAATGCTCAATTTATTATGATATCTGGAGTTAAATATTCAATGCTCCAATGTACCTCTGAACGAATAGTTGCCACATCAATTAGAGGGGAAGGTCATATCGTAGGAGCAAAAGACGAAGAGCATAAATTAATTGCTTACGTCGAACCTGATGGTCCTATGAATGTTGCAACTATGGAAGCTGCCAGAACTATAGGAAGTATGAGTTCAAAGGGCGCGTACATAGACTCTTCCACTCAATTAGGTGGAGACGCAGCAGGAGGGGTTGCTCCTAGCCCTGCAGGAGGAGCCAGTGTTGACCCCCAATTAAAGGGAGAAATTCAAGGTTTTTTAGATTGGATTAAAGATTCAGAAGGATTAGCGGGGTATATTAATTATTATCTTCAACAGAATAATTCTCAAATTATTTCAGAACTTTCAAAGATATACGGGGAATTAAGACAAATTTTTGGAGTTTAGAAAGTTATTAGGGTCTTTATGATTAAATATTTGATTTTTTAGAATTATTTGAATTGGTATAGTGAGGATTATTGAATATCAATAAATACCAAACATTATTTTTTTTCAATATCATTATCGCTCTTATTTGTATTGTTCTAATTTTTAATCAAATGATTATTTCATTCGCCAATGGAGATATCCTAATTCTCTTATGTTTTTTGTTGCTCTTAACCAATTTTATTATGAATCTATATTATATCACGCCATTTATAAAAGAAATAATACAGAAAGCACAAAAGGAAGGAAAATGGGCACAGAGAAAAAGTCCAGAATCTCCATTACAAGTAGTACCAGATGAAAAGCATAGAAAAAAATTTCCTCCGAAACCACTATTGCCAGAAAACAACATTAAGTCAAGTGATAAGATAATTACTAAGAGGACAAATATAGGTAAATCTGAAATTAAAATTGAGAATTTAAAAAAAGTAAAAAAAGCTAAAATCAAACCTAAATTTCAGAAAGAAAAGATAGAATACCTATCAGAAGAGGACCAACAATTGGATATTCCAGTTATTCCCGAGGCAATCAAAAAAGAAAAAAGAAAACCAATTGCACCTTTACAATTAGATCCGTCTTTATTAAAAAGAATCGAATATCTAAATAATTCGAATCATAGGATTGTGTTTGTTAATTGCGAACGATGTGGGACCGTTATTCCAATCCCCGTTCCCAAAATTAATATTGAAAATTCCGAATTACCCGTCATACCAATATCTTATATCCATAAAAATCTAAGCGATGAGGAGAACCACTGCATTACGATATATTTGGATAAAGACTTTAATGTGCGAAGACAAAGAATATCGGATGTTGTTGTATCTAAATGAGAAAGACGAGCAAAATTTTATAATAGATCTTAACTTTTTGGAATTGTATGAAAATAAATGTAGGTGTTATTGCCGCAAGTGGATATGCTGGAGCTGAAGCTGTTAGAATATTAAATTTTCATCCTAATGTGAACTTAAATTATATTACATCTCGAAAACTTATCTCGAAATTTTTTCATTCGATTTATCCTAATTTTAGAAAACTTTCGTCCTTGAAATTTGAAGAGTATAGTGTCGAAAAAGCAAAAGAAAAGTGTGACCTCGTATTTTTGGCGGTACCTCATGGAGTTTCACAATCGATGGTCCCCGATTTGTTAGAGGCGGGCTTAAACGTTATTGATTTGAGCGCTGACTTTCGATTAAAAAATGAAAGTATTTATCAAAAATATTACAAAAAAAAACATACGCATTCGGAGTTGTTTAACGAAGCAGTTTACGGGTTACCCGAATTGCATAGGGAAGAGATCAGAGATGCAAATTTAGTTGCTGTCGCAGGTTGTCACGCCTCAAGTGCAATATACGGATTATACCCGCTGGTTAAAGAAGGTTTAATTAAAGAATCTGCGATCATCATCGATTCAAAAACTGGATCCTCTGGCTCTGGTTCTAGCGTAAAAGAGTCTTCTCATCATCCGATAAGAGCAAACAGCATACGTCCTTACAAGATGGTTGGCCACCGACATACGGGCGAAATTGAGCAAGAGCTATCGTTTGTTAGTAAAAATCAAAATGGAGAAAGCTTAAAGGTTGGATTTTCAGCTTACGCAGTTAATATGGTTAGAGGTATTATATCCACTTCATATAGTTTTTTCAAGGACTCAGATGAAATTGACGAGCGGAAAATATATAAGATTTATAGAGACGCTTATCAGCATGAACCATTTATTCGTCTTATCTTACAGAAAGTCGGGACCTTCAGGTTACCAGATCCAAAAATAATAATCGGGACGAATTATTGTGACGTTGGTTTTCAAATCGACGATCGCATGAATAGAATCATTACGCTCTGTGCTCTTGATAATTTAGTAAAAGGGACTGCAGGTAATGGAATTCAATGTATGAATATAATGTATAATTTTCCAGAAACTATGGGACTGGAGTTTCCGGGATATTTTCCATTATAATTATTTACATCTTAAATCTTAGAGCTTGTCTTATTTAAAGAAAGAGATAGTAGAGAATTACTGCTAAGATTAAGGGAAATAAACACAAAAAGAACAGGAATAGAATAAAACTATTTCTCCACTTAACATAGTTATTAGGTCTCAAAAGAATACCGCAATTAGGACACTTTTTAGAATCAATATCGGTTATCTTCACACCGCAATTATAACAAGTTAAGCTGTTAAAGATATCGTTGGGTAGATTATTTTTATTTTGAGACATATTAGCTACTTAAGGTTAAAATTTCAATAACATTAACTACATTATTATATTATATATATTATCTTCAATTTAATTATAATTAGTTACAATTCATTATGAGGTTTATTCTGAGTGTCTGGTTATATTGGAAAAAGTATACGTTTAGAAAGAATAATGAATAGAGAGAACGGTAGAAGTATTATCGTTCCAATGGATCATGGTTTAACTGTTGGACCTATTAAAGGTATTGAAAAAAGCCTGGGTGATATGGTGAATAAAATAGCATTAGGTGGTGCTAACGCAGTTTTAGGTCATATAGGAATACCTTTATACGCTCATAGAGGCTACGGTCCAGATATCGGGCTTATCTTACATCTTTCTGGTTCAACATCCATCAGCCCAGATTCAAACTATAAGGTTCTAGTAAATACCGTATTAGAGGCGGTTAAATTAGGAGCTGATGGAGTATCGTTGCATATTAATATTGGTACTAAATCAGATCCTGAAATGTTGGAGATTCTTGGAGATGTTTCGAGGGAATGTAGAGAGTATGGGATGCCTTTGATTGCGATGATGTATCCTAGAGGGGAAAATATAGAGGACGAATATGATGTAGAAGTAGTTAAAATCGCAGCAAGAGTCGCTGCAGAATTAGGAGCCGATATAGTTAAAACAAACTGGACTGGAGATCCAGATTCGTTCAAAGAAGTCGTTGATGGGTGTATGGCCCCTGTCATTATTGCAGGAGGCGAAAAATCGGGAATCGAAGGCGTCTTGGAAGTAACCAAAAACTCTATAGATGTTGGAGGCGCTGGGGTCGCTTACGGTAGAAATGTTTTTCAATCGGAAGATCCAATAAAATTTGTAAAAGCCTTATATTTGATAGTTCATAAG
>WJKD01000844.1 GCA_014729315.1 Promethearchaeota archaeon
ATAAGAAATTCTCTAATCAAGATATTAATATCATTATCGCGTTAAAATTTTTTGACGGAATCAACGAAGAGATAAAAAAATTATTAAAATTATCAATCACAGTTCATTCAATTGTTGGAGATACCGTTATTCCCTTCGGGCTGCTTATTGCTGACCACGATTTTTTACTTACGACTCTGGATCAAGTAAAAGAGGCTCCAGAATATACCTCAGGGCTATGGTTGGAAGATGGACGACCTAAACAAATCTTAGGATACGAGCACTTGTTTAGACATTTTATAAGCTCTGAATGCAAGAAGGCAGAATTAACCACTAAAGAGAGATAAACAAACCATATATCTTTAATTAAAAGATATTCTTGTTAAATGGATTAAATTTAAATTAAAAAAGGTCATAATATGATTAATACTTAAACGGGTTAAGTGGGTATGTCATACAATAATTGGAGGCAAGCTTAATATGTCGCTCTGTGGAAAGATAGTTATTATAGGGAATGCTGGAGTAGGCAAAACTAGCATTTTGGCACGTTATGTTGACGATATTTTTAAAGAAGAATATCTTCAAACAATAGGAGCAAATTTTTTGATCAAAGAAATAGAAATTAGTTCCCTTATTTCTAATTTAAAAATAAATAAAAAAAGGAAAAAGGAACTTTTAGAGAAAGGATTTAAGCTTTATTTCTGGGACATTGGCGGACAAACAGATAAGCTTTTTGCAAATGAATATTATTTTATTCAAGCAGTCGGTGCGATGGTCGTTTTTAATGTCGCTGACAAACAATCCTTTGAAGATCTTGATTTTTGGATTTCAAAAATGAAGGAATTAAGCGGAGATATACCGTTCGTTTTACTGGGTAATCAAACCGATTTAACTCATAGGCAAGTGAAAAAGCTTGAA
Organism: Promethearchaeota archaeon; assembly: GCA_014729315.1. The sequence continues at coordinate 898 of WJKD01000844.1, forward strand.
ATTGAGGAAAAAATAGAAGATTTAGGAGTTGAATATTTCGAAACATCAGCAAAATTGAATAAAAATATTGACCAAGCTTTCGAAAGTTTGTCATGCCAAGTTATTAAAAATTTCATTATTGAGAAGGAAGATTAAACCGGTCTTGCCCTAATATGATATCGGCGAGAATGGTTTTGAAAACCTCGAGGTCTTGATTGTTGGGCCTTGCGAAGAAGGTTTCTTTAGAGGTTTTGTTCTTAAAAAGAGTGAAAATAAATTAAAGAATACCTCCGCAATTCTCTTCTCTTCATTATTATTTGCTCTTTACCATGTTCCTCCCTTTTTAGTGCCTATTTCAACGATAATTACCTTTTTAGAGAATCGAATAGACGAGCCTAAAGAGTCGAGAAAGACGCATATACAAGTTTGGTTCTTACAGGTGATCAAGAAGCAGATATTCCGTTATTTGCCCGAACCGATCAAAGTGATCGCATTTTTGTAATCACAAGAACTCAATTTTTTGAGTTAATAGGGATTGATATAAAAGTCAAAACTCATCAGAAATACATTAAACTCTTCGACGCTTTTCACTCTCTTTATTCTAAAGCTTTGGAAAGTAAGGTGTGGTTTAAGATTTTAGCGAAAGAATCTCTCAAATTATTAAACGAGATGAAAAGAATAAAAAATTATAACGACATTCCAGTTACCTCTTCGGGTTATAAGAATTTCTGTGAAAACCATCCAGATAGGCAAATTAAAAATTTGTACAGGGATGAAAGTGATAACCAAGGAAGCATACTCAAAAAGCTTTTAAAAAAATAATTACATAATAAATATTGAAATTTCTAATAAGTAATCCTATATATGAACGACTTAGTTAATTTTCGGGGAACAAAAATCATCCGCAAGGATAAAGAGTTACTTGAGGCTTTAGAGTCATCTCTTAATTTAACAGCTATTTTAGATACTAAAAGATATCCTAAAAGTCGTAGCTTTTTTCTATTTGATATAGAAGATTTTCGAGTTGTAAAGTTGGATCTTTCTCACCTGAACCTTAGAATAGTGCCCGAACCGCTCTTTTCCTTGTCAATGCTGCGTTCTCTTTATCTTTTTAAAAATAAAATTGAACAGATATCCAGATCCATTAGTAGTCTCAAGTTCCTATCTCAATTAAATTTGGATTATAATAATCTTAATGCACTCCCCGATTCGTTTGCAACATTAAAAAATCTCCGGCATCTTGATTTAGATGCAAATCATTTTAAAAAATTTCCCAATTGTATATGTAATTTATCAAATTTACGCCGTTTACATTTTAGGGGAGATTCAAATGCCCATCCCATTGAAATTAAACGGCTACCAGAAATATTTGGCGCCCTTACTAGACTCGAGACTCTAATAATGTCCGATCTGGGATTACAATCTCTTCCAGACACATTCGGAAACCTTATCAATTTAAAATTCCTTAATTTGGAAAAAAATAAATTAACTAAATTACCGATTTCCTTCGGAAATCTTTTTAATTTAAAAGAATGCGATTTATGGAACAATAAAATTACTTGTCTTCCCGAATCTTTCGGGAGTTTAGAATCTTTGAAAAAACTGAACTTAGCTCATAATCCTCTTAGTTATATTCCTGAATCTTTTGCCAAATTAGACGCAAAACTATATTTGATAATAGATAACAAACGAATTCCCAATGTACCAGAAGCAGTAAGTGACAAATTTTCTTTCTTGTATAGAGCTTTTCGAAGAAAAAAAAAATACAATTTAAAATAAGTAAGACCTCGTTGCTCGCTCGATATGTCGACGATATTTTCAGATCCGAATATCATCAAACTATAGGAGCGAATTTTTTAATTAAAGAAATAGATTTAAACAAAATAATCGATAAATGCGAGATGCACGATGTGGATTTAATTGAGGATCTTAAATCTAAGGGGTTCAAACTTTATTTCTGGGATATAGGAGGTCAGACAGACAAGCTTTTTGTTACAGAATATTACTTTATAAGAGCTTTAGGTGCTATGGTAATATTTAATGTCGCTGACAAAGAATCATTTAAAGATCTTGATTTTTGGATCTCAAAAATGAAGGAGCTAAGCGGAGAAATTCCCTTTATACTCGTAGGAAATAAAATTGATTTGGAAAATAAACGTCTCGTTTCTGCAGAAGAAATTAAAAAGAAAGCGGAACAGTATAATGTCGATTATTTTGAAACTAGTGCGAAGCTAAACGAGAGTGTGGATAAAGCTTTTGAAGATTTATCAATTAAGATCTTAAATAATTTTAAATAAACTACTTCTTACTTTTAATCTTTATACAATCTAATAATTTATTTTTAGCCACCTTTTAATAACCTTAACATGAGTATTTTATTGATTCCGGTTGCTCCTCTATCAAGAACGAAATCAAGATTGCGGGATTGTTTTTCAAAAGAACAACTCAAGGCTCTAACTATAGCGATGTTCAAGGATCTTGGAACGCTATTAAAAGATTTAGGTATTTATGACGAAAAAATAGTATACTGTAATAATTCGGAGATTTTAGATTTAGCTGAGGAATATAATTTAATTGGAATCAAAGAAAAATTAACCACACCCCGCCAAAACTTTGCAACTGTGATCCAGGATTTAAATAGCATTGCTATAGACGAATTTAATGCTAAAAAAACTGTCTTCACATTTTTGGATTTGATTTTAATTTCCCAAAAAAATTTCAAAGAAATTCATTCGCTTATGAAAAAGTACTCCTTAGTTGTGTGTCCTGCGATACATTCGGCAGGAGTCTCTATTTTAGGTAGAACTCCTCCTGAAATTGTTTCGTCGGCTTGTTTTTCAAACCCTAAGCTCCCCTCATTCGTCGCACTATTAAACGAAGCTCAAGAAAGAGAAGTTAAGCAAATATCTATTTACGATTCTTTTCGGGCCAGTTTTGATGTGGATATTAAACAAGACTTGATATTAGCCTTTGAATATTTAAAGATATTCAACCTAATGAATACTGAAACATTTTCTTTTTTAAAACAAAATTTAAAACTCAAATTGCAGAAAAAAAGTGTAGAGAACAATCGAGAATTTACAATAACGCGCAAAAGTTAAAAATTAGTTTAGAATTCAAAACTAATATTTACCTTTACATCTTCTTGAATAATATCTTTTACTTGGTTCTGAAATTCTTCTCGCTCTTTTTTTAAAGTAGCTAAATATCTCAGATAATCCTTGTTTCTGCGATTGAAATCGTTTTCTGCGTGCTCAAGTTTAATAGTATAGGTTGATATCTGGTTCTTTAAATCCTCGTATTTTTCAGCAAGTCCTTTTTCGCTAATTTTCTTTTCTAATTCTTTGATTTCACTCTTAAGAGAGTTTAAAGTCTTGATTTTTTCTTCAACAATTTTTTGTTCGAAGATTTGATTAATTTGTTCGATTGTCTTTTCTTTTGTTTCTGATTTAAGATTAAGCACATTTGAATCTTCTAAAGTGTGTCTTAGGTGAACCAACATCGCCGTGAATTTCGGGAGGTCCTTTCTTTCTTTGCCTAAAATTTTAATCGGTTTTTTCAAAAATTTGTTAAGATAATTTAAATCAAAATTCGCAATCTGAAAGTCTCCTCTTTCTAATTCGAATTTTAATTTTTTTAACGCTTTCTTAAACCCTAGATCATCGTTTATCCTAATTTTTAGTCTGAATAAATCGTCTTTCTTTTCTTTTAATTGTTCGAATAATTCGTTTTTCCCTATTTTTAGTAATTCCTTGTTAAACCGTTCGAGTTCCTCTTTAATTTCTTCTAAGTTATTTTCGTATTCGATTAAATCTTTTTTTGAATTTTCGATATTTTCTTTAAGATTGAAGAATTTGGGGATTTTATTTAAGATATCTTCGGCATTTTTGAGTTCAGTATATTTTTTCCTCAGATACTTGTCAAGAATCGCTTGTCTTTTCCCTAATTTTCTCGTTATGTAATTTAATTCCTTTATTTCTGATTGAGTTTCTTTCTGGAACTTTGGAAGAGATTTTTTAGCGATACTGTTAATTGAACGGAATAATTTTTTGATGGAATTAGACAGATCGTTTAAAATTTCGTAATCGAAATGATCCTTAGGGATATCGATCTCGTCTGTATAAGATTTGACCCGGTCAATAAACAAATTCAACGATCTTTTCGCTTTCTCGTCTACACGACCTTCGGCTTCTGCAAAATGGTCCATGCATAACTTGATGTTTATAATTTCGTCTTGGATATCTGACAATATTTTGGAGATTCCTCGTTTCACTTTGTAAAAAAGTTCGTCGAGTCTCCCGTTGTAAACTTCCTCAAAATCTTCTAAGGATACTTCAATCACTTTAATAGCTCTCCAATCTCTCTTTAAAAAAGGTTTAATTGTTAATATTAAACCTTGAATAATTAATTTTTCGTTTGAAATTTTTGGTTTAATTTCTTTTTAGTATTTGATATCAATTCATCACAGTTCTGGAG
>WJKD01000845.1 GCA_014729315.1 Promethearchaeota archaeon
CCCTATTTGCCAGGATACAGGTGTCTTAAATTTTTATGTGAATTTAGGAAATCGTTTTCCGATTATCTCGAATTTTCAAAAAATCATCCACGAAGCTGTTGAGAAGGCTACGACAGAAGTCCCTCTAAGAGGTAATAGCGTTGATCCTATAAGTAATCTAAACCCAGAAAATAACCTCGGCGTGAATGTACCACCAATACACATTAATATAGTCGACAATTCCTCCGATCTCGAGATTTTTGTATTACCTAAAGGAGGGGGTGGCGAAAATCTTTCAAAATTATTCATGTTAAATCCATCAAACGGCTTGGATATCTTTCAAGAAAAAATTGTTCAAGCCCTTAAAGAAGCTGGAGGTATGCCGTGTCCGCCCGTAATATTAGGCGTTGGATTAGGCGGCGATGCTTCAAATTCAATGACGTTGGCAAAAAATGCGTTATTAAGACCCTTAAATCAAAGACATCCTAGAACCGATGTGGCTAAAATTGAATTAGAACTAATCAATAAAATTAACAAATTAAATATAGGTGTTATGGGCCTAGGAGGAAAATTCACATGTCTCGATGTGCATATTGAGATCGCAATGAGACATCCCGCTTCCTTTCCCGTTGGAATGATTGTGCAGTGTTATTGTCATCGAATAGCTTCTTTCAAAATAAATCAAAAGGGGATGATGGTAAATGAGACATAATATAAATTTACCAGTGGAGCCTAGCGATTTAACTAAATTAAATATAAAAGACATAGTTTACTTAGACGGCCTAATCATTACGGCTAGAGATCAAGCACACAAAAGAATTATTGATTCTTATGAAAAAAAAGGGGGCGTTCCCGAATTTTTCGAAATAATTAAAGGTTGTGCGATATATCATTGTGGACCGATTATTAAGGAATGCAATGATGATTACGAGGTAATTTCTGCCGGACCAACTACTAGTCAGAGAATGGACCGACTAGAAAATCAGGTCGTAAAACTGCTGGATATCAGATTTATTATAGGAAAAGGAGGGATGAGAAATTTGAAAACTAAGGCCAATAAGGTTGTTTATTTGAGTTTTACCGGTGGATGTGGTGCGATTGTAAATAAATTTGTTAAACATGTAGAAAATGTAGAATGGTTAGATTTGGGAAAGTGCGAATCTGTGTGGTTTTTGAAGGTTAAAAATTTCGGTCCCTTAATAGTTGCCCAAGATGTTCACGGAAAGGTTATTTATAATTTTCAATCTTAGTTAGTATATTTTTTTAAAAAAATCTGAAAGAATTTTAAATTATATTTGAAATATAAAAATAGTATTAATTTCAACCAATATGAATACAATAGAGGATTTTAGCTAGATTTTTCAAAGATTTTTGTAATTTCGTCAGTCTCCGAATAATTTAAGTTTTTAATTATACCGTCCTTGGTTTTCATTTTAAGTCCTTCTTTTTTTTGAGTTATTTTACCTATAATTTCTGCAGATATTTTATTTTTTCTCAATAAATTAACGAGATCTGCAGAATTTTCTCCGCTTACCGTTATTAATAATGATCCCGACGAGATGGTGCCGATTGGATTTAAACCATAGACTTTACTTAGTTCTAATGGCTCCGCCAACACACTTATTTTGTCTTCAAATACTAATACTCCCGAATTAGAAGCAATCGCTACTTCTGCAATTCCGCAAGCTAAACCACCCTCAGTAGGGTCGTGCATCGAATTTATCGAGAAATTTTCGTTGCTTAATAAGGCTTCTTTGTATACACTGATTCCAGGATCGAACAGATAGCTTTTACACCTCTCGATAAAGGACGATTCAAAACCATTGTTTTTTAATTCCTCCTCTTTTTCACGAGCAATAATTGAAGTTCCCTCAATAAAAACTCCTTTAGTCAAAATAATATCGTCTCCTATCTGAGCTCCAGATGTATTTACCAGGTTTTCTTTGTCTACTTCTCCTATCAACGAACCAATTACAATAGGTCTATTAAGCTCTGAAGTAACCTCCGTGTGGCCCCCTACAATTGTAATTCCCATGGAATTACAGGTATCGTGTATGCTTTTAAATATATTTTCAATCATATTTTCGGATGTTTTCCCCTCCGGAAGTAAGATTGTGCATTGAAACCATTTAGGTTCTGCGCCAGTACATACTAAATCGTTAACATTCACATGAACGGCGTAATACCCTATTTCTTGTGTAGCGAATGTTATAGGATCCATCTTTACCACCATATACTTGCCATTCTTCATATCAATGACTGCGGCATCTTCTCCTATTCTACTTCCGGTGATTACTCTTTTGTCGTTAATTTCTAAATCAGAAACAAAGTTTTTTAGCATTTTTTCTAGTAGATTATGGTTAAGTTTGCCGATTGAAAATGGAGAATTCTTTAATCTCATAAACGAATCAATATAATAAGAGATAGAAAATATTTAAATTTATAAGATTATTTTGATTGTCTTTTAGGTTAAAATTAAGGTCAATTTAATAAGTGAAAAGGATATGAACAATTATTATTATCTTTTTTAGCCTATTTCCTATTTAATTTGAGCATCTTTGAAAATATTTTTCATATCGTTTTTTAACTGATTTCTTTTAGCAGATTTTATCGATTCAAGTTTCTTGGATATACTAACTGGTTTTTCCTCGCTTGTTTGTGAAAACTCTTCCCTTTCTTTTAAAAGGTTAGTTAGCATAGCGTTAGCTTCCTTTATCTGATCCCAGATACTACTTTTTTTCTTATTTCTTTCAAGATTTTTTCTCATTTCAAATTTTCTTTTCTGCTCTTCCAATCTCTTTTCCGATTGAGCTTTTTTTTGGATCAGTTTTTCTTTTCGCTTTCTCTCTAATTCAGTGGCCTCCAAGACATTTCTTACTTTTTTTGACTTTTCAATGAATTTTTTTGATAACTTGTATTCTCCCAGTACCGAACACAACTTGCTAATTTCTTCAAATTTTTCTGCTGCTAACTTTAAATTTCCTCTTTTAATTTCTATTTCAGCTTCTTTAATAAGTGAATCTCTTCGAAATAATGGTTTTATCAAAGGAGAGGCTTGAACATTGATATTTAACACATCTGCCATTATGTTAATCATTTTTTCTCTGTTCTCTGATTGGTTTGCCACCATCGGATAAGTAGGAATACCGTTAAACAAATATTCTATTTTTTTTGGATGTGAAGCGTTTTCGAGATCTTGCTTGTTTGCAATAACCGCAACTTCAGCGTATGGAGTCTCTTCTTTAATAAAATCGATAAAAAATTTACTTTTTTCTACATTTTCGAGAGTGGAATCAGTTACGATTAGAACTGCATCGCTTCCCTTTATCATTAATTTCCATAAATAACTATACTGCATTTGGCCCGCAAAATCCCATAAAGAATAATAGAGATTTCCGATTTTAATAGTTGAGCTATCGACATTTATTGTAGGAATGTGTTGGGTTGGAATCTCTTCCGCTTTAATCAATTTGGTAATAGTTGTTTTTCCAACTCCGGCAAACCCTACGATGGAAACTTTTGGTTTTAACATTTTATGAATTGAATAAATCGTTGGTTGGAAAAGTTTAACCATATCTTCGGGGATCTCGGAATTATTATCTAAGTAGGTTTCAAAAAAGGTAAGAAATTCTTTTTTACATCTTCTAATTTCTTTGTCGATATCTTCCGTGCGGATACCCAAACTGGTCAGGAAGACGAAAGTTAAGTTGTAGAGATCTTCCGTAATATAAGACAATCGATATTTGTAATATTCTTCGTATTTAATTGAATTATATTCGGGGTCGCTGACCTTAATTAAATTATATAAATTGTAGAGTTCTTTATCGTCTAATGATTCACCAAATTGGAACTGATAGACCATTTTATCGTCTCTGAGAACTAATATTAGTCGTAAAATTCCTTTTCCACCTTTCGATTTAATAGCTTAAAACGATTATAAAGTACAAGTTTTTAAAAATTTGCATTTAAACAAATCACAACCGTCTCTCACATAATTTTGAATTGAATTTGTGAAAAAAATGGACATACACAAAAATTTAAAAGTAAATATAGCGATTAAAATCAAAAAAAAAAGTGATTGAAAGATGTTTAAGAGAGCATTCGATAAATTTTTAGAAAAACCAAATATAAAACCGAAACTATATCCTTACATTTATTCCATTAATTTTCAAGGTTTAAAAACTAAATCTAAAAAAACCTTGTCGATAGAACCGATTAAATGTAGTCAATGCGGCGCCGTGCTGACGGACACTGCAACGATTAAAGAAGACAAAAAAATAGGAGTATATTTTAAATGCGTGTACTGTGGCACGATTAATTTAGTCTCAAAAGAACAAATTATTGAAACTATCCCGGACGATTCTGACTTTATTATTAAAGACATTGAACCGAAAGAAGAGAAAATAGAAAAAATTACCGGTGTAAGCGTAAAAGAAAGTGAGCTTTATATTTCTGTGATTGATATTTCTGGCTCAATGAGTGGTGGAAAGATTGAAGCTGTGAAAAAATCGTTAATTCAAACCTTAAAGGATTACAAAATAAACGCAGCTATGACTAAATTTATTTTAATTGCCTTTGAGAGTTCGGTATATTATTATTTGAGACACGATCAAAATTCAATAAATTTCAGCGGAGAAATTCTTTTTTCAAAAGATGGGATGAAAAAAAGTTTAAAAGATACCATAAATCAAGATACTCAAGTTGGTTCAATAGGCGAATTTGCTGAAGGGTGGATTAGCGTTATTAAAAACTTACGATCGATGGATATGACAGCTTTGGGGCCCGCATTATATTATGCAATCTCTACATTTGAGATTTTAGGATTTCCTTCGGGAAGGATAACGCTTCTGACTGATGGATTAGCAAATCAAGGTATTGGCAATCTTTCTGGAACAAGCATTGGGGCCGAAAAGTTCTATGAAGAAATTGCAGACTTATGTAATAAATTGAATATTCTTGTGGATGTTGTAGGAGTTTCTTCTTCTGGTGATAATAACGAGATGGGGCTACAAACCTTAGGTAAACTTACAGATGCTACGGGGGGGAAGCTATTCTTAATTACCAGCGAAGAAATGGAAGCGGTATTTGGCGAATTACGGCAGACTAACTACGTAGGAAAAGATGTAAAAATTAAAATTATAACTCCAAAAGACATAGAAATAAAAGAAATTACCGGTGCCTTCAGTTCAAAATCCGTTAAAGAACCCGAACTGAAATTAGGGGCAGTAACCGAATCGCGTGAATTATATTTAGAATTGGATCCTAAAAAGAAGTTTAAAAAAGAGGTTAGACAGATTCCCGTTCAACTCCAGATTGAATATGAGGACGAAGATGGTCGTAAAAGATTGCGCGTAATCGAAGATAAAGTACCAATTACTGATAATGTTAACGATTATAAAGCAAAATACGACCAAAAACTCAATGTAATGATGAATATTCAATCAGCAGGAAGTCAATATTATGGTGGAGGCGTTAATGATTCTAAAAACAAATTAAACCAACTAAAAAAATCCATAGAATCAGAAATGCACGCGTTAAAAGGAGGGAATATAGATTTCGACGAGGAGGATTTTTCTGAAAGCATCGCTTATTTAAACGACGAGTTAGAAGAGATAGAAATGGAAGAAGAAAAGGTTACTAATGCTCCTAAGGCCAGCTTTTTCGCTGCAAAAGGTCAATCAAGAGCAAGAATGTCCCAAGAATTAAAAAAGCAGAAGTTAAAAAAGAAAAAACAAAAATAAATAAACTTTAAAGAGATTAAACGGGGTTATTTATTCTTATCCCTTAATGCTTTTTTTTCTAATTCCTCAGAATAGGATTCCCATTTATCATTTTCTCCCGGTTTCTTTTTATTTATTACAAAATGACACTTATCGGCTCCAGCGGGAATAGTTTCAGTGAATTCAACTTGAAAATCAGATTTCATTAATTCACTGCTTCGAAAAGCGTCAAGAATTCCTTGTACTAAATATCTCTGAACTCTACAGTCAAATGCAGAATACAAATCTTGAAGGGGACACCATAAAATATCAAAGGAACATTTATCTTCGCTATCGATAATAGGATCCTCGATTGAAGTCCAGGCTTGAGTGTTTATAATGGTTGCCAGAAAACTAATTAGTTCAATATCGGTAATCTCCTCGGGAACTTCGATATTTTCAACCATCTGCCTTCCTACATCGAATCCGGTCTTTATCAGCGCCTTTATTACCATGTCTTGTCCTTCTTCTCCAAAAGTGGATTCAGCTTCTTTTAACACATTCAGTACGCCCATTGCCATAAATAATCCAAATTGAAGAAGCGACGTGGGATCAAAATCTTTGCGACCGAGCACATCTTTTTTAAACCCTTCTAAGGCTTGTTTAAATGGTTCACCAAGCCTAATTTTTTCCCAAATCCTTTCTTTTCTTTTGCCACCTTTTAAGATTCCTTTTTTTATCATCGTCCAATTCATCAAAAGAGTTTTATTATTAATTTTTCTTTATTCTACATAATACTTAATGCTATTGCAGTGAAAAATCATATTCCAATTTTATATGAAAATCGTTTTATCTAAATTATAGATATAAAAATCATATTAATAGGTATTTAAAAACAACCCAGGATGAATAAAATGAAAAGAAGAAGAAAACGCATGAAAACAAATAAAAACAATTTAAATATTATGAAAAACGAACAAAATTCACAGAAAAACAAGACCGAACAGAGTTTACAGAACGAGATGGCAGAACAAGTAAAGTCAAAAACAATAGAATTCTTGAAAATGGCGCACCGTATTTACGATAAATTGACTTTTGACCAAATA
>WJKD01000846.1 GCA_014729315.1 Promethearchaeota archaeon
CTCCCGAATTGCTCCCGCTTATCGGCGTCTAATGCCGTCCACTTGGCATAGCCGATGCTAAACAGCTCTACCATAAACTGCAGCTCCGCGGGGGTGGTGTAAAAATTTCCCTTTCCGAACGGGTTGGCGGCAAGGGTGGCGATCAGATATTCTTCCATCCGCTTCGTTAACTTTCGGAAAGCGGCCTTGGTGATCACCCGTTCGCCGTGCCGCAAGGAGCGATCGTCCCGCCAGTCCAGTCCCAAGTCGCGGTACATCTTGCTTACGCTTCCTTCTCTGTATCCTTCTCGGCCCTGTAAAAGAGCCACAAACTTTGAAAGTTTTAACGCCCGGAGTTCGGCGATCCATTTTAGCAATGTACCGCTCGTATAAACAGCTGTATCCTCCGTTCTTGCCAATTGACTTTGCAGCATCCTTTCAATATCGGATTCCGCTACAATCCCCGGAAACTTTTGGAGCCCGAAAAAGTCCGCCAGAAGGAAGCGCAAGCCCATGACGATTTCGGTGCGGATGGTAGCGGAAGTCACGCCGGGGTCGCAGGGATCGGAAAATTTCCCCGGTTGAAAGGTATCCCACGGGGACGGCTCGGCTTCTTGCTCCAAAAGGCTTATTCCCGCCTTGAGTTCGGCCCGCTCTTGTCCGCCCAGCAGCGCCCAGAGGGTGGACGGCGCCCCTTGCTCTCCGAATTCTTGGGCCACCATTTTTTGCCAGGAGTCATCCGCCCTTGATTTCGCGAACATCCATTGTAACTTCGTCACACGATCCCGGGTTAAGGGGCCTCTGCTTGGCTTGACCGCGGCGTATTGAGCTCTCCAATGTTTCAATGTGCGAGCCTTCCCGAAGATGACCCACGAGGCTTGTTGCAGTTTGCCTTCCAAATCTTCTCCCGAAGCTTTCAAATAGGCTTGCACTTTCTCATTTTTTAGCAAAACTTCCCGAAATATATCCATCAGCTGGTCCCATCGCGCTTGCCTGCGCAACCCAGCAACGCCTTCTTCCGCACGCGTTTGTCCCCGCATCTTTCTGACCCGCGTGAGGGCAAAAAGCTGCTTGAGGCGGCTCCGGAGATTATCACCGGCTCTATTTTTGCCCTGCCGCACGGCGCTGATGGCTCGGATTAACTCTTCTGCGCTCAATTGGGACGATAAAGCCCCTTGGTGCATTAAAGCTGCCTCGATTCGAAACACAGAAGCTAACTTAAACCCCTTGAGGTTATTAAGTCTCCAACTTTTTAAACGCTGTTCGGGCCAGAATAGCGCACTTGCCGCTTTTGTCAAGCTCCTTATACGTTCGCCTCTGCTTAAACCAAGAACACTCGTCAGATCTGTCATTATCTGCTCTTTCACGGCATCATAGGCTTCCAATTGGGCTTCGATGAGTTGTTTTTCGTCGATCAGCCACGGATCCAGGGACTCTTTGGGGGCGCCGGCAAGGGCGATGGCCATCACAAAAAGAGCCGCTTTTGGATCTAACTCCGACAGCTTTATTTCTTTGCCCTTTTGCCGCATGTACAATTCCACCGATTCGTGATAACCGAGGGCGTCTTTTATCTTCCGGGCGGACAGTTTATCCAGGACGATTTGTTGGATGCGGGGGCTTAAGGGCGTTTTAATGCTTAAGGTGATGCGCTCATTGCCGAGGTCGGGAATGGATACTTCGGGAAGGGCGGCGGCGGCTTTGTGGAGATCTTCGTGGGCTTGGCGCAGTTGCCTGCGGATCAAGTTGGCGGTGATTGTCTCGTCTACTTGTTGTTGGATATGATCGCAGGCGTAATAGGTGCCCATGCCCAGTAAGCCGATGCCGCCGGTGGCGATGGTGGCCGTGAGGGCGGTACCCACGGTGGTAAGCGTGGTAATGGCTTTCCCGATATTGTGCAAGAGGGTACGGCGGGTTTTCTTGCTTCGAAATTGCTCATGCAGGCGGGCGATCTGGGATCCTTCGGGATCTTGGATGGGATCATAATTCTGCTCTTGTAAATACCGGGAAAACTCCAGCTGGGTGTTGTGACTGCCCACACCGGTAGTCACTTCTCTGCCGGATTCGGCTAAGGTGGCTCCGATGGCTTGAGCATATACTCCGCCGCCAAACTCGTCGATGATTCCTTCTACGGTGGCTTCCAGAAGGGGATCCACCCAAACTTCTTGCAAGACTTCAGTTGCCGTCGTGACGGCCATACGAACCACGGCGGTGGCAAATAATGAGGCTAGCGATCGGGAAATGCTCTGAGTGGCGATGGTACTGGCGGCGGTTTTTGCTCCCACGGCGGCGGTTTCTCCCGCCATGACACTGATTAGGGAATTCTCCACAGTGGGAAGCACTACTACTTTGGTACTCTTCAGCATCGCCCCGATGGCCATGGACAAGACAACCGTGATGGGGACGCTGATAGCGGTAACGAGCATAGTATAACGGAGTTCGGCCATTTGTTGGGTAGTCTCGGTGGCGATTTGATATTGATAGAAATAATCCATCAGGTCGGCTTGAAGCCCCTGCATAAACGCAATTCGCGCCATCTGGGAAGGAGTCAAGCGATCTCCTGTGGCTAAGGTGAGATCTTCCATATTGTGATATTTGTACACGCACGCTTTTAGTACTAATTCTTCAATTCCCCATTGATCTTCGATTAATTCGTCTAATTCTTGTCTTGCCCCCTTGCTTAGATGTAAAGTTCCCGTCTTACTATCAAACATATAATCTTTTCCTTCTTCGAGAGTACTCAACGGATCGATAAACCCTAACAGATCATATTGTCCTAATTTAATTTCCACGTCATTGGGATTATAGACTTCAATAAGCGGGATCGCATTTTTAATCTGATGGGTAGAACTTTCGGGGATAAGTTGCATTTGTGCTTCAGATTCGTACTTATAAACTTTGTAGATCGGATAATAGGATTCTCTCGGAAGTGTTCCGGTGACTAATTCTGCCATACTCTCTTTTCGTAAATGTTTTTCGTACGTTTCTTGGGACACAATTAGCGGATAGTCTTCGTAAAAATCGGGCAGAAGGCTGGTTTCGGAGCTGGAAAAGTCCAAGTAGGGATGTCCCCGGTTTTCCATCATGACAATGCGATCAAAATCGCCATGCGTGATAGAGTAAATCGCATCTTCCAAGAATGGAATAGAGTTAGGTAAATAGCGGATTCTCTGATCGTCCAATGGAATGGGTAACCCGCGGGCATCGGTCTTGATATCGGGATCGATCTTATCAAACTCTGAATAATACAAGAAATTGCGGGTGGTCAACGCATAGGAATCATAATCCAAATATGCTGTCGGGTTAAAAAATTCCGGTACGGCCTGTGTTTGATAACTAAGAGATGATTCTATCACTTCTTCTACTTGAAATTCTTTCTTAAACGTTCCTTGGGGGGCTAAAATGACTTGAGCTTCATATTTTAGGTCATCTACCACTTTATAGATGGGCGCATAAATGCCTTGCATACTGCCGGTATAGGAATTAGTCATCAAGCCGCCAAACCACGAATCTACCCAGAGTTTCTCGGATAAGACTTTACTCCTGGGTTTAATTAGGTTGCCGTTGTTATCGTATTGATAAAACGTCATCCGCGTCTTTACGTTTTCCATGGCCGCCACGTCCATTAATACTTGCGGAACTTTCACCGCCGCATAACTGATGGCTCCCACCAAGGGAGTTGCCACGTAAGAGCCGACATAACCCGCAACACCCGCCGCTACTTCCCACGCCACGTCTTCCCAAAGCTTGTCCCATCCCATCTCTTCGTAAAATTTACCGGACATATACTCGCTGGTAGCTTGAATCAGTTCGGATGTCTTGCCTTCCATGGTGATATCGGAAATCTGGAAGTAGGGATCGGAAAAGAGGGTGAGAACTTCGGGCTCCCGGACATGGCCCAAAAAGCCGTGAGTGGCTACCAGATCTCGGGTACTGAAAAATCCCCACCATGTATCAAAGTTATAGTCATTCTCTCTGTCTATGGTTGCCGGGACCGCTCGATCGGGGCGTAAAAAGCCGTCGGCGTCAATATCCATCCCTACGCCGAGAATGTTCCCCTCTTGATCGATGGATACTATGGTTTCGCACATCCCATCAAAATTGCCGTCAATGTAGGCATAGACATAGCCGAAGTCCGAAATTTGCCTCGTTTTCATTCTGTCCGTATGGGCGCCATAGCTTAAGGTCTTATCAAACACTACGCCTTCTTCGGGTACAAAGGTAATGCCTTCCATCTCGATTTGCTCCAATCCCGTGAGACTGTCAAAATGTCCGGGAAAGTTCAAAGAGACATTTTCCATGAGGAGATTCTCAAACGTCAGCTCTCCCTGATCGCTAATTAATTCGTATTCAAAACTAAGCGGAACGTTATTTTCATCATGCTTGATATTTAACACTTCATCTAACACAGGCGCTAGAGCGGTAATATCGTTGGATGGGATATCATCTTGCTGATCGTTCGTGACTTCGGTAAGGTACCGATCGAGTCGCGTCTTTTCGCTGAGGCCCTCCGGGAAATAGTCTTCATATCGGGCGATATAGGTGGTACTCGTCTCGTTAAATTCTCTAAACATAATGGAGGCGGACTTTTGGGTACTCACATCCGTGTATGTCTTGGTGATGGTAATGGTGTCTTTTTTGGTGCTGAAGTCCGGATCTTCATCGTTGCCGAATAAGAATCGCCAGGGCGCAATTAGCAAGGAAATTACCGAAGGTTTCCAGATAATTTCCGTTTTCTCAATATCGGTGTATTCTGTCCTTGTCGTTTTCATGGACATGGCATAGGAAAATTCTGCATCCATGGTGCCGTCATGATTTACATCTTCTTGAATGATGAGCGTATCTTTTGAATCCGTTTTAACCGTATGGGCGATCATCTTTTTGGTAATCTCGCCGCGAATATGATACCCGTTGAAGATGTCCCATGCCCAATCTCCTAATGCTTTCCATTTGGATTCTAAATTGAAGTCAAATCTGTCCGTTCCCCGTTTATCTATGGAGGTATAGGGATCTTGCGTTTCATAGGCAATGTGCTGGACGGCGGTGGTATACAGAATCTCCCCGTGTTGATCTTGATAGCCGTATTTGTACGCGTCATAGACGCCGTTGCCGAGCAGATCGCGCATTTCCACGATGTATTCAAATCTATTGTCGTAATCGTAATCGCGCAATTCCACTACCGTCTTAGGATCGGCCACGGGGGTAAGGGGAGAGAATGCC
>WJKD01000847.1 GCA_014729315.1 Promethearchaeota archaeon
AATATATAAGCTACTAGTTTTCATTAGTTTTAATCTAACCCTCAAAAATTATATTGAAAGTGAAAAAGAGGTATTTTTTTGAAAATACTTACTAATAGTGAGAATTTTATCCTATCCCTATTTCTATTTTTTAAAGGATTAAATAAAAGTATGAGATCAAACGAGATATTAATTTCCAAGCATAATATGAATAACTGAATTCACGCTTAAAGCGGTTTGTAAGGCTGCACCAAAAAAAATCTGAATAATAATAAAAGAGCTTAGTATACCAACGCCAAATCTTTTTGTTTTTTCATATACAACAGAATTTATGATAATAACCGCCAAAGAAACAATAAATGTCGCAAACACAGGTTGGACAACGCTGTAGGGTAAAGCCAAAACTAATAAAATAATCTGAGTAATTAATGCAAGAAAAGTGACTATTCCTATTCTCATTAGAGGAGACTTGACATAATAAAGCTCTGGATATATAATTTTACGATAAAAAAGTTCGAATGCAAAATACCATGGATACACTGAGAAGGCTAATACGAAAGTTATAATACTACTTGGAATGAAAAAAGCAAATGGGTAGGTTCCGGTATATATCATGTAAGCAGTGAGAAAAACGAATGTGCAAAATACCGAGTAGGCAATTGCATTCTTATCAAACTGATATTTTAAAGTCTCCTTTATACTAAAGTCTCGTTCTTCAGGTTTTAGGTTATAATAAGCTTTTAGTTTAAAGATTGCGTAAAATAAGATTATAATAATCGGAGCAACCAATAATCCTAATATACCGAAAAAGAGGACACTTAAACCCCATACACTTACAAAAGCTAATATGTATTTAAAAATCTTCTTTCTCTGACTTTTTTTTTCCGATTTTTCTATTTCTTTCGGTGTTGCTTCACTAATGAAGCGATAATCGATTTTTATGGAGAAATATTTCGAAAAATAAAGCATAATCGAGAGAGTAGTAAAAAATAATGCAATAAAACTTATATAAATCAATACAAAATTTAAATCGTAGGTAAGATTAATCTCTCCGTTTTTATATTTAGAACCAAAAAATATTTTTTCAAAAAATTGAATAGTCTCAATCATCACTTTTTCGCAATATAGATTGTGTGCTCCTCCTAGCAAAGGCTCGTAAATGGTGACAAGTTCACACCCAGTTAGCTCTCTCAAATATAATGCGTTATCCTCGTAAGGAAGTATTTCATCGTCGATATGTTGGATAGCTAGAAGATTTTTAGGAGTATTTTCGTCAACAACTTCCGATGGACGATATTTCCTTATTTTTTCTTTTTTCTCTCTTGGTAGATCCAATTCGTCAAGTTCAAAATCTACAAGACCCGCCCACGTTACGGTGGTATTAAATCGATCATCCAAAGCAGAATTTAATAATACAACTAAGCCTCCGAGGGAATGTCCTAAGAGACCTATTTGTTTTGGATTAATTCTCTCTTTATACACATCCATTTGCTCCAACTTATCTAAACAATTGGTGCAGACTAACGCAAGCGCGGGAATATCAGTTTCTTCATCAATATCAAAAATTTGTCCTTGGCTTTCTCCATGAGCTTGATAATCAATAGTCACAACAAAGAAACCTCTTTTTGTAAGCTCAAGAGGTGCTCTTATGTCAATATCTCTTCGGTTTCCAATTCCATGAGCGTAAATTACTAATGGTTTTTTATTTTGAAAATCAACTCCATAAGTAGGATAATACAAATTAGCGTAGAGCGTCGATCCTGCGCATTCAAAGCTTATTCTTTCGTATCCCTTATAGCTTTCTGTTCTAAAAAAGTATAGTAAACTCACCGAAGTGATTAGAAACAAAAAAGAAACGACAAATAACTTTTTTCTATATTTGTGATATAATTCGTCAATATCAATATGAATTTCGTGGATTTTCTTTAATTTCTCAAACTTAGATAAAATAGTCTTCTTTTTCATTTTTAGTCAATTAAAGAATCGCGAGCAAATTGAAATTGCTATTATTAAGACAAACTAACAATAAAAGTAAACTAGGGCATGTATATAAAATTGCTGTTTTAATTTATATTAAAACGTTATATAATAGTTTTAAATGTTAATTCTATAAATTATATAGCTTATAGTCCGATTTCAAATATTATATCTAATGCAGAGTTTATTCCTATGGCAGTGGAAATTGCCGCGCCGAAAAAGATCTGAATAATTATAATGGAACTTACCAAAACAGCACTAAAAGTTTGTGTTTTTTCGTATATAATTGAATTTTTAATAGTCACAACTAAAAATATAATATATGTAGCAAAAACTGCTGGAATGAAGGACCAATTAGAAGTAGCAAATATTAGCAAAATCTGATTAAGAATAGCTAATAAAGTAATGATTTTAGTCTTCAATTTTCTCGAACTAATAAACGATAAACGGGGATATATAACTTTTCTATAAAATATTTCGAGAGCCAAATAAATCGGTAATGCGACATTAGCTAATACAAGATATGTAATATTTGAGGGAAAAACAAAAAAGAAAGGATAGGAGACCGAAAATACCATATATGCGCCTAATAATATCCCCGTTGATAAAAATGCATAGGTTAAAGCTTGAACTTCAAATCCTGATGTAATCTTCTTTTTAATACTTGTTCTTTCATCCTTGGGAGTTCTATAATATGTTATTGATCTGACTACGAAATAAATGGCTACAATTAAAGCTGCCGCCCCAATCAAACCTTCCAAACCGAATATCGCAGAAAATACCGCCCATATTGAGATAAATCCAATAAAATAAAATAAAATTTTAAATATCTCCCTGCGAATTTCTGGATTTGAATAATCAATCTTAGAAGATTTTTTATTCTTTTTTGACTCGTCAGTTTTGAACGCGAAAAGACTATGAAGAGCTATCATCAAATTTAGTACCGTAAGAAAAAGGACTATTGCACTTAAAATCAACAAAAAATAATTTAGCGCAAATGAAATATGTACGGGACCGTTAATTGTTTTTGAATTAAAAAAATTTGACTCAAACCAATTAATAGTTTCAATAAGAACTTCATCACTAAATAATTGGTGATTACCTCCAAGTAAAGTTCCTTTTATTTTAACCACCTTGCATCCGGTTAATTCTTGAGCTTTTAGTGCGTGAGTTTCAAAATCAAGAAATTCGTCATATTGGTGATGAATAATTAATAAATTATCAGTATTATTTCGATTTAATAAGTTGACTGGAATATAGTCGATAAATGTTTTATCAGTCGTTATTCCAAGTTCAATGGGATCAAAATTAACAAGAGGAGCCCAGCACACAGTAGCTTTAAATCTGTCGTCCAAAGCTTGGTTCATCAATACCACCATCCCTCCTAAAGAATGTCCTACAAGACCTATTTGTTTGGTGTTTACGCGCTGTTTGTAAAAATCCATATTTTCCAAGTAATCAAGTAATACCGAACAATCTTGGGCAAGAGCAGGTATATTGTCGTCTTCCTTAATATTTACAATAGTTCCTTCGCTTTCGCCATGTCCTTGATAATCAATTGAAGCTACAAAAAATCCTCGTTTTGTCAATTCAATTGGAATTCTAATATCAAAATCTCTCTGGTTGCCAATGCCATGTGCATAAATAACTAACGGTTGTTTTTCTTGAAATGTGAGAGATTTACTAGGATAATAGAGATTAGCATAAAGTGTTGAGCCCGCGGATTCGAATCTAATCCTATCGTATCGATGATAACTTTGATATCTATTAATATATAATAGGCTTAAACAGATCGAAAGTAATATAAATGATATAAGAATTCGATGCTGATGATAATAATCTCTTATCTTCATTCTATAATCATAAAAGACTATAGCTCTTAAAATTGTTTATTCTAGATATTAATATTTTCTTATGAAAAAGATTAAAAATCTCCATATCAATTTAAATATAATCTATTTGATTTAATTATCATAATCATAATTGAATCGGGTTTTGAGATCTATGGAAAATGATAAAAACACAATCAAAATTATCGAGGATACGATAAAAGCAATAGACAATATTCCTTCAGTGTTAAAAACTGCAAAAGAGGAAGTTATTAACCTCGAAAAGGCAAAAAGCTCCTTAAGCAACGAAAAAGAATTACTTCAAAACGAAAAAGAACAATTAGAATTAGAAAAAGAAAAATTGGAAAGCGAAAAAACACAACTGGAAGCAGAGAAAAAAAAGATGGAATTAGACAAA
>WJKD01000848.1 GCA_014729315.1 Promethearchaeota archaeon
CGTTCGAGTATTCGAACATTCTCCGCATTACCACCGGCGAGCGCCGCACCCGGCTCACTGAATTTGCATTGCATCAGAATTACCCCAATCCGTTCAATACTTCTACCACCATCAAATACTCCCTGCCGGACATTGGGACGCCACAGGCGCTGCTGCACATCGATATTTACAACATCCTCGGCGAAACCGTTCGCACCCTGAAAAACGAGCCCTCCCGTTCCGGCAACTTTCAGGTGCACTGGAACGGCGAAAACAACGCCGGTCAGCTCGTCAACTCCGGCATTTACATGATATCCGTCACGTACGGAGGTTATTCCCAGGTGCGGAAATTGGTGTTTGTGAAGTGATTTTTTGGGCAGGACAACGGGATTTTCAGGATTGTTAATTCTGTTGTCCTGTCGGGATTTTGTGGTTTCTGTAATAGAATTAAATGACCTCCAAATAATCTTATCGTAAACATTTATCATTAACTAAATTTTAACAGTAAATAAAACTAATTACTTATATATAAAATTTTCTTAATTTATTAATAAATTGTTGATTTATTGACGAAACATTTTTATATTGGGCGGTTGCCTTTTACACCTGACGTGCAGTTAATAGCTATTTTACTTTCTTTCAATAGTTAGCGACATTTTAAAGATAATAATTAGAAAAAATTATATTACGTAGCATTCTTAATAAATATGCGGTTTACAACTTCATTAAAAAGTTATAACTTATGATAAGACTCATTTCAAGAGAAAAAATTCCAGATTCTCTTTGGAATAATGATAGTTCTGTTATGTATCTTCCTCCTCAGCTTATCTCATGTTGGATAAAGCTTTTGGATAAGTATAACTTACGAGAAAAAGCGTTACAATGTTCTCCAGATGGATTTGAGGGAGGGATGAGCAAAGAGGACACCGATAATCATTTAGCCTGGAAATTCACAGGTTCTTGTGCAAGAATAATTCAATCAATGATAGATCCTCATGAAAAATTATCCGCAATTTCAGATACTTTTTTACATGCATTTTCGGGCAATAGAGTATTTATGGCTGACTTACCTTGTGGCTCTGGAGCAGCCTCTCTTAGTATTCTTTCAGTTTTGTGTGAGTTAAGAAGAAAAGCTTGCTTGCCACGAATGCCCCTTGAAGTTATTATTATCGGAGGTGAAATTTCGACATATGCACAGGATTATGCAAAGGAAGCATTGGACTTACTTCGATATGAGTTAGAGGCGCAGGCGATCAAAGTAGAATTTCATGTTAGAGATTGGGATGCATGTGATCGTTTTTCCAATGCTGATCTGATAAAAGATATTACGCTAAAAAGTCAATACTGTGCTACAAAACTTTTAATGTTAGCTAATTTTTCGGGCTTTTTACAAAGAAAAAAGAAATGGAATGAGGCAAAGAAGCAGTTTGAAGAACTTTTCCGGCATAGTCGTGATGCAAATTGCATAGCTCTTTGGATAGAGCCACAAAAGAATAATGTGATAAAACAAGGTGGCTTCATTTTACGTTTATTAGAATGGTTTAAACAATGGTTTTCTGAATTTATGATTTCACAGACTGAAAATAAAGAGTATAAATCAAACGTGGAAGTTAAGCGCCCTCTTAATGCTGGCAATTTTAGAAATCACTTGGTAGTAGTACGTTTCAATCTCCCTTCAAGGAACAGATAATGAAATCAAACTTATTCGCAGTAAGGGCAATCAATCAGTACAGAAGACGTGACATTGTTGCCTACATCGGTTTGCGATATTATTTGGAAAATAGTTGTGCAAGGAGTAATCATTGGGCCAGAAAGATAGCGACTCATTTAGTTAAAACTCGATCGGCACCTGTTTATTTTTGTTCGTACCATTTCAAAGAATTGAATGAATGTGGCTCTGTTTCACATCGAAAGATCTTTACTCCAGGGCCGAATGAAATACTTGCTGAATCTGTATTGCTTTACGAATGTTCTCTGTATCCAGCATTCCGATCACACCAGTGTGTTTATAGCTACCAATTCCCAAAAACAGACAGTAATGAAGGAATATTCAAATATTATTTCCCTGGATATCAAAAACGACACAAATCAATTGCAGCAGTTTGTAATAGTATGAATGATGCATTTGTTCAATTTACTGATATAAAGAAATTTTATCCCAGCATATCGAAAGAATTGGGATTAAGAGCATGGCATTCAGCTTCCGAATTATCTAGTATCCCTCCGATATTTCGTGATATGGGAGAATTTTTATTAGCAGACCATGAAAAAATAGCTAAAAATCATGATGGTGGATTGGGGCTGCTTACTGGTCCAATGTTTAGTCACTTAATAGCCAACTTAGTCCTTGCTAAAGTTGATAAAGTAATGTATAAAAAAATGGATGGACGATACTGGCGCTATGTTGATGATATAGTGCTTGTTGGAAATGATAAACAAATTAAAGATGGTCGAAAGCTTCTGAATCATTTATTATGTGGTAATGGTCTAGAATTCTGTTTACACACTGAAGGAAAAACCTTTCGTATTAAATCTTCTGAATGGCTTAAAGGTGAAAATGATTTTGACAATTCTGAAAGCAAAGCCTGGGCTAATCTGGTGGTAAATATTAAGCGTTTTCTATTAGTAAATTTCGATCAAAGAATTGATCTACAGCACGCTTTTGCTGATGAGGTGATCAATATGCCATTACTCGATTATTCTAGTGCAGTAGAAGAGTCCTCATATCTTGAAAAATTTTCTGATTGGTTAGGGAAGTACCCATGGGCTCCTAAATCTGTTCGTGCTCTTACTGTTAATGAATTAGTTGAAAAGGCAATAAAAACTAGAGAATTTTACCAGAATAAAATTAATCATCTTTTGGATAGAAATTCAAACATTAAAGGCTATGAAAGAAAAAGAATGCTATCAAAGATTCGTTTTTATGCTGGACGATTAATATATCTTTCAGCTCCTGATTTTTTATTTAATTTAAGTTTGGGTTTACGTTATTATCCTGAACTTCTCTTGTGGTCAAAGGTTATGGAGGCTATTTATTCGCGCGACGTGTCAGACTTGCTTAGATTTGGTAATAATGCTGTTCAAGCGGCAGCTCAAATTCTTTGTTTAAAAAATGATTCGGTTGAGTGTTCTCTTGATAATTTTGATGAAATTGAACTCCAGGGACTAGCTATTTTGCGAATAAACGGTATTAAAATTTTCTTTACAAATAATATAGTAGATAAAACCATAACTGATTCTCTAAACAAATTTGCATTAGGTGATAATCAATTGGAATTAATGAAATCTGACGATCCATTCATTAAAGAAATAGCCTGCCTTCGTGGAGTTGAAAAGCCATTAAGACATAAGACAATGCTTTTTACTGCATTTGATAGAGATGAACACCTATCGTTTGATATATTAAATAGATTGCGCGAATCTAGTTACTTTTAGATTGTATTTTACTAATACGATTATGTTATTTCCCTAATCATAAATCCTTAATATATTGCCCCCAAAAGGTGAATGCATGAAATACTACATAATGAATACAGACGATACTCATAAGAATCCAAATTTCTATAAAAAATGGATATTAGAAAATTTTGCGTATGCAAGCGGATACTTTCGCTCAAAAGGCGTGCTGGAAAAATTAGAGAAAGGTGATTTGATATTTTGTTATCAGAAGCAGAAAGGAATTATCGCAATTGGTAAAATTCTTGATAAGTGGGATGGAAAATCTCATAAAGATCATGAGTTTTATGTAGGTCGATCAAAAGAAGAAAAAAATAATGTGTACAGAATTAAAGTGAATTGGTATTTGGATCTCACACAATGTCCAATTAAATATAGCGAAACGAAAAAATTTGGCAATCTAAGTTTTAAAAATACAATAAGCCAAATTAGAGACGAATTTCTTGCTGAAGAAATTCTCAAGCTTGGAAAGCAAAAGTCGATTCTTTGACTAAGAATGTCGTACAAAATTATTGAACAGAAATTCAGATTTTCTTTTCCCAGAACAGACATTGCAAATATTGTATTCAATTATCGAAATCAGTGTGATCAAAACAGCACCAGCCCGGAAGATGGACATATTTTCACGGGAGTCAGATTATATAGACGAGCATTATAAATTCTGGGCAGCGATGCATAACCGATAAAAATATGTAAGTAGTTGAATGTAAATTAATTTCGTCTATTAATTAAAATAAAAAGGTGAATTATGGGTGATTTAATAGGTGGACTTGGTATCATTGGTATTCTAATTTTTTCTGTACTTTTTATTTTTGTTTTCTTTCTCTGGATACTATTACCTTTTGCTGTTTTTGGCATAAAATCAAGGCTCGATCTGACTAATAGCTTACTAAAAAAATTAGTGATAGAGAATAAGCAAATAAATCCCAAAAATGAAAATTCGAAATCTAAATTTGAAGTAACCATCGCTTACGATAACAATTCAATTGATGATTGTTTAAATTGTAGTTATCTGGACAATAATAATTATAGGTGTGTTAAAACTGGCTACAAATTAGATAGGTGGAAAGAGAAATTTTATCCAGAAAGTAAAATGAATCCATGTGAAGGGAAATATTTTAAAGAAAAAAATTAAAGTTTTAATGAAAAAAAATTAAAAATGAAAATCAATATCAAAATCGATGATAAAATAATGGAATTAGCTCTTAAAACGAGTGGTTTAAAAACCAAAAGAGAAGTCGTGGAGGAAGGCTTAAAAGCACTCATTAAGATTCAGAATCAAGCAAAATTAAAATCACTCCGTGGTAAGTTACATTGGGAAGGTGACATTGAACAAATGAGAAATTCTATAAAAAACGAATAGCCAATTACTGCCCACCTGCCACCCCAAATATCCCGTGTCATTTAGAAGTTTCCATTATAAACATGTTTCTTTACTTTTGCATTTTCTGTAGACATATTGTGCCTGGCGACACTATTCCGAATATCAATGGCTAACGCCGAAGGCGTTAAACAGCAAAGCCGGGGGTTGTGCTTTTC
>WJKD01000849.1 GCA_014729315.1 Promethearchaeota archaeon
ATGAAAAAATAAAAATAAGAAAAGGAAGAATCAAATAAAAGCTGTTTTGCTAAAACGGAATAGGTTGTTAAATTCTGTTTATCGAAGTTTGCTTTTTATCTGCTTAGACCGTGATCGCAAAGTGACTTCTGTCACTTTCGCAACTTCTGAGACTTCTGCTTGTGTCTTTCGACAGTTGGTTTGTTTAGCCGCCATATAGATTACAGACGCGGCTAATCCTTTTGGATCTTTACCAGTTCGTAACAAGCCGTTTTTGGAGGCTTCTACGAGCATGTTTATCGCACGCTTTTGCGTCTCCATTGGGAGTCCTAAATCGTTACCGAATCTAAAAACTAACTGTTCAGCAGTTATAGGTTTATACTTCAGATTCAATTCGGGGAGCACTTCCTTTACAATCATTCCCAGTGAACGATGAACCGTTCTTCGTGGTGTCATGGATGCTTCGCATACTTCCTCAAGCAATCGAGGAAATTCGTGGACTCGTATAGCCGCATATAAAGACGCGGCAATAAAACCATCTATCGACCTACCCATCGTGAGCTTCTTCCTTGCGACAACCGAATATATTTTCCACGCCGTTTCTTTAATATATTCAGGAATATTCATTTTGGAAGTAAGCATCTTTAACTTAGGTTTTGCCTCCCAGAAATTTCTCTCTATACTTGAAATTAAGGAGTTTTGAATTTTTGATAATCGTGAGAATAAGGTTTTACCTTTAGCTCCTATTAAACGACCTTTACTATCTATTTTACTATTAGGGAGCATAGTTCGTGGACCAAACTCACGCCATCTCGGTTCTGTTCGGCGCCGTTTGTTCACTTCTTCCACAGTATAGGCTCTCCGTTCGTTCCCAACCAAATTACGACCAACAACACATCCGCAATTGAGGCAGACATTATCGCCGTCTTTTGACTCAATACACGGATTATCGCAGCATTGCTCGATATCCGACTTTTCTCGGAAATCATCGTTGTTTCGCAAGCGATCTCTATAATAATTTCCCATTTTTTTCACTCTTTGCGTATTTTTTCACTAATGAATGTGATCAAATTGCTATTTTTTGTGTATGTTCTTAATCAAACTTATTTCGTTTTACTTACGAATAGTTTACACTTCACTATATAACTTTTATATATTACTATATTAAACCAAGGTACTATTTAAGAATATATCTATTTTGGTTTGTTACATTTATGATAACACACAAATTCCATCAAAATTCCCATTAATTTCCCACTAAATGCGAGCTTAGAGATGTCTCATACTAATTATACATCATATCTTTATTAATTCTTTGTATTTCCCAAAAAAACTAATGATTTTATTTGAATTATGCTTTGTACTAAAATTTTTCATTCCTACTTCAATGAAAATAAGAACTCAAAAGAAAATTATAGAGTAGAAAAAAGATCCCCTTGATGCCCCCATTGCTTCAATAAATTTTCAGCTTTACCAATAATTTTATGTTCAATGAATTCTTCCATTGATAAAACTTCATCGCAATGTCCTGCCGCCATGGAAGCGATAGGAGAGTCTTTAAGCTGGAAATGAAATATTTTCTTGTAAAATTTTTCGTCAAAAATATTTTGATTGACGACTTTTTTTTTCCATAGATTCGAAGCGAGGCTTTCTTCAGTAGGAATGATTGCAGTTCCAAAACATACTGCCTCTGCGCCCATTGCTAGTGCTCCTAAGAACCCTCTGGCGTCTCCAATACCACCAGCAGCGATTACTGGTATTGTTAACAATTTTTTGGCCATTGTCATGTTTACAAGCGTGGTGTTTTGATGGGGATTTTTGTATCCCGTTCCTTCAAGTCCAACAATAGTAACGGCGTCTGATCCTGCTTTCTCGGCTGAAATAGCATGCTTCAAGGTGGTGCATTTGTGAAACCAATAACCACCTGCGTCGTGAACTTTCTTGCCGATCTTATTTGCTTGATAAGCAGAAGTAGTGAAGACCTTAACCCCTGCATCTACAGCAATATCAACGAAGCTCAAATAAGACTCCTCCGATCTTCCTCTACCTGTTTTCACTAATATCTTCGGAGGCATAATCGAAAAATTTACACCCCATGGTTTATTAGTTAAGTTTTCCATCTTATCTAATTCCGCCTGAAACTCTTCGTCCTTGTGGAAGTTTAAGGCAGTAATGATACCAAAGCCACCTGCGTTAGAAAACGCCGCAGCGAACTCTGCTTTTCCTATAACTGCAAAAGCACCCATGATGATTGGATATTTGCTTCCCATTATTTCTGTGAGTCGTGTTTTCCAGATCATTATAATTCACTTATCCATTATGATTTATATAAAAGAGATTGCATTCTCTTCTCTAAATCAATAAGATCTTTTAGAGAAATTTTTAATTCAACTAAAAGCTTATTAATTTCAATTATAATTTCCTAAAGATAATTTTCTCATTTTTCTGAGGTTGACTAAGTTTATATATATCCTATTTTCATATATATAGTATGAATTTAGTATTTGTAGGATTCCTTTTTGAATCTTTTATCATCATTTTAGCCACGCTTGTTCTTATTTTAATTCTTAAACGATATTTAATCAAAAAGCATAGATTAACATTATATCTATTTTTAATATTCCTCAATCTCGTCCTTTCTGTTGTTTTTTCGTGGTTATCGAAAATTTTAGTTTTAACAACGAATATTGATTATGTGTATAACGAACCAAATCCTGCTGCTCAGCCTAATGTTCCTTTCCCTTGGTTAGTAACTAGGATTGTAGATTTTAGAATTACCGTTTTTTTTGTTGCGGTTGCGATTTTAATTTCTTATATTTTAAAGGTAAAGGTTTTCGGAACTGATTATGTAACTTCGCATAAAATAATCGTATATTCCTTCGGAGCCTATACTGGTATTTTCTGCTTATTTGTCTATCAGCGAGGAAATACGCTTTTGGATGCTATTAATTTTCTCAATGTATTGGTCTATATGTTTATGATTTATGTTCCTTTTATGATTAGATCAATAGAGGCGTATAAGTCAGTGGAAGAAAAAACATATAGAATCGCGTTTTTCTCCTTAGCGATCATGTCGCTTTCCTTTATTTTAGTTTTTGTGTTTACTTTAATTGATCGCATAACAATTATATTTGGAACTGAGGGATTCACGCCATTCTATTTTGCTGCCTGGACTTTCGTTATAATTGGATTCTTATTTGCCTATTTGGGATATATTCGTCCCAAAAGTGCTTAAAAAATCGGTATTTTTATTTTAGTTATGTAGTTCGGATTTTTCTATAAAAATATAATTCTTAGAAATATTAATGCTAAATAATGTCATCAAAATCTTTCTTTTATAGTTTGCGAATTATTTAGATATAAATAGTAGAAATTTATCACATTATCATGGAATTTTTTACTCTGATGTTTATTGGGATGATCTATGAATTAATAATTATCCTTATCTCAGCTATTTTATTAATATTAATTTTGAAAAGATATCAAATCAAAAAACACCGTCTTACATTGATTTTATTCTTCATCTTTTTAAATTTAACATTAGCCATTATTTTTTCCTGGCTTTCAAAGCTCATAGTTCTTTATTCTCAAATCAATTATCTCGAAGATAATACGCTCCCCGACCCCGGAACTCCATTTGCTTGGATTATGTTTAGAATCATCGAATTTCGAATTAGTTTCGTGTTTGTCTCCATTGGGACGATCTTATCTTATATTTTAAAAGTAAGAGTCTTTGACCAAGGATATAAACCCTACGAGAGAAATTTAATTTTCAGCTTTGGGATTTTTACTATTCTCTACGCGTTTTTTGTTTTTATTCGTGGCTTTTTGTTCTTAGATGTACTTGCTTTTCTTTTCGTATCAATTCTGATGATTATTGTGTATATCCCGTTTCTATTTCGTTGTTTTAACGCTTACACCTCTGTGGAGAAGCGAACTTATCAAATCGCCTTTATCTCGCTAGCAATAATGTCATTAAGTTTTGTCTTAATATTCATCATGTTTTTAATCGACCGAGTGCTGATTTTACTGGGAGATCCGGGATTTACTGTATTCTATTTTGCAGCGTGGGCTTTCAGTATAATTGGGATTGTCAGTGCTTATTTAGGATATATTAGACCGAGAAGTTAAAAAAAACACGATAGGATTTATTATATAAGTATAGACTTCCTATTATAAATATATGGTTAGCTACATACAATTGACTTTTTGGGGGATGGTATTCGAGACATTTGTAATAGTTATTACTGCATATCTACTTATTTTAATTTTTAGGCGTTATCTTCAACTAAAAAACCAGTTGACTTTATATCTATTTCTTATCTTTTTAAACTTTACATTAGCAATAGTTTTTTCTTGGTTAGCAAAAGTTTTATATCTTTATTCGGATATCGCTTATCTTTCCAATTTAAATGCACCCGATCCAATGACGATTGAAAGTTGGATATTACTGAGAATTTCATCGTTTAGAATAAGTTTTATATTTGTCTCAACGGCTATCCTGATTTCTTATTTCTTAAAAGTTAAAGTGTTTGAAAATGAATTTAACAAAGTCCACAAGCTTCTAGTAGTTGGTTTTTATTTTTTTACAATAGTCTATGCTTTTATAGTGTATGAAAAAGCTACAGTCTTATTTGATGTATTTGCTTTTGTCTTGGTATGCGTTCTGATGTGTGCGATTTATATTCCCTTTTGTTACAGATCAATTGAAACATATACTACTACGGAAGATCCGTTTATACAAAAAAAACTAATTTCTTTGGCTATTATGTCCGTAAGTTTTATTTTAGTTTTTGTGTGGTTGACCTTAGATAGACTTCTAATACTTTTTGGAAGCGTCGGTTATACTCTCTTTTATTTTCTTGCTTGGACAACTGCAATAGTTAGTGTTTTAAGTGCATATATTGGTTATATTAGACCCAAATCACAGCAAGATTGACTCGTAAGATTTATAAAAAATAATATAAAATTTATAAATCTAATTTATTATAATATATCTAATAGATTAGATATGAATTATATGACTTCAATATCATTAATGGGGTCGATTTGAAGCAAGCATGAAGATTCTACAGGATATTTGGATACTCACAAATAGCGGAATTGTGGTCTATAGTAGAGTTTTTCATGAAAAAGTCAATGCTCAGCTTTTTGGTGCGTTGATGACCGCATTGAATTCCTTTGCTTTAGAGCTTGCGAAAGGTGGGCTTTCGAGCTTTGAATTAAGTTCCATGAGGTTCACTTTATTGAAAGATGAAGGATTTATCTTTGTTGCGAACTCTTCGAAAAAAATCAAAGAAAAACGAGTCCAAGAGGAATTAAAAAAAATATCACAAAAATTTTTTGAAAAATATGAAGATATTCTTCCTACTTGGGATAACGACGTGAATGTTTTTTCGGATTTCGAAGTTGACATTGAAGACTCGTTAGAAGAAACCATAAAAAAATTTCAAAAAGCATTTTGGTAATTTAATTTTTCTTATTAATGAAAAGTCTTAAAATGCTGTATATCTTTTAAACGATAAAAATTTAAGAACGCTAAGATTAATTTATATTGAAATAATAAATAAGAATCAAAAATTAAATCAGCAATGAAAGAATCTGAATATAAAGAAGAAAGAAAGAAACTTAATCTAAATAATCTTCATTTGGGTTATTCCAATTATTTGGAAAATTCTATCAAGAATTTGAATAGTCCCGGTTTTCTAGGATCAATTCACTTAAAAGAAGGTTCTTCAATTCAAAATAATCGGAACATCATAGAAAGCATGACAAAACGAGAGCTTGAAGCCAAAGTGGATAAGGCAGTTAAAAGTACAATGCTTAATCCTATTACCAAAGTTTTAATTCTGTTGATGATTGCGT
The DNA here is from genome assembly GCA_014729315.1 of Promethearchaeota archaeon. Next base: position 5,845 of record WJKD01000849.1, read on the forward strand.
TTAATTTATTTTGGATAGTCTATTTTTATCTTCCCTAAAACCGTAATAGAATAGAAAGAGCTAGTATTTTTCTAAGATCGGGATTACTTGAGGTCCATTAGGGAGTATTAAAATTCTAGCTTCTTTACCGTGTGTTTCAAAAGCCTTTTTTATAGCTATTTCTACCGTTTTGACATGCTTCAATCCGATGTTTCCAATTTCGTCTTCTTTTAGCGAAGATACAATGTACACTGTAGCTTTCATTAAAATTCTAACTAGAATTTGAATTTCCCATTGGTCGGGTAACAATATCTCTCCATTTAATATCTTTCGGTGAATTTTTTCAGGAGTCATCCCAGAAAAGAGTAAGCTTTTAAAATCATCTTGTCCAACCCCTATCCCATCCTCGCATTCGTTTACGGATATAATAGTCCCTCCTTTCTTAACGGCTAACTCGCCTAATGCCATACTCTTTACGGCTTGATATAAGTTAAGGTCCAATGGATAACCACCATTACCGCAAATTACTATATCGTAAGGTTTGCTTATCGTTCGAAAAATAACTTGCTTTTGGTAGCTTACTAGCGATTGGTGAGCACTAAAGATATCACCAGAAGTAACCTTAACGATCTTGTGGTTCTCGTTTATGCATACATTAACGCAAAAGTCTACACCAACCTTCTTTACGAACTCTAAGGCGTTTTGATGCATCAAATTCTCATGAAATATCCCAAATCGAGAATATGGGGAGTCTATCATCTTTGCTGAATGATTTCCTAAGATCGAATCTTTTCCTGCAATTCCCGGGATTAAAGATTTTCTACCTCCCGAGAAGCCGAAGAAGAAATGAGGCTCGACATAACCCGTTAATATTTTAAAATCGCTTTGATAATATTGAGTATTGATGTATATTGGAATTTCTTTTGAGCTATCGCCTAGAAATGTAAGCTCGTTTTTATTGTTAGCTTTGTGGTTTATAACTTTAATCCGATTTTTTAGATCATTCCCAATTATTCGCTGAATTTCCTCTTCTCGAGACGGTCGATGGAGTCCGGTTGCAATCAAAATAATAATTTGCTGGTCTTTAATTCCATATTCGTTTAATTCTTTTATTAATCCTTGAAGAATTATATGGGTAGGAACTGGGCGTGTAGCATCACTTACCACAATACAAATTTGATTTAAAGTGTCTTTTTGTTTAAGTAACTCCCTTAGAGGAAGTAGACCTATGGGATTCCTTATCGAGGATCTGATTTTCTCAACTGGATCAATTATTGCTTTTTGCTCGAGGGGACGAAGAATATCAACTTTCCACAATGGATCTATTTCTATTTCTAATCCGTTCTTTCCATAATCAATTTTCATATTAAATTCCGGGGTATATCTATTATTTATATTAATTTTAATTACTTGAATCGTGAATTATTTCCCTTGCTTTTTCAAAGATATGAAATGTAGGCACATTGGCTGGGCATGAAGTTAAACATTGCCCGCAGAGGGTGCATGCGTGTAGAATTTTTATAGTGAATTCGTTTACTTCAACATCTCCATACACTATTCCATTCAAAATGCTTAACCTTCCTCTCGGACTAAAAGCTTCAGATCTATATTGCTTTTTAGAAACACATAAAGGACCACAAAAGCCACATCTCATGCAATTTAATGCTAAAATTTTTTCAGGTTGGTTTTTTAATTTTCGATGGCTCAACTTTCCCTTAAACATTTCTTTCTGACCTTTTCCAATACCTGGATTCAAAATTTCTTTGGGATCGAATAATTTCTTGATCTTGACCATGGTATTGATAACAGATTCGTCTTTTTCTAACAAAAGATAAGGAGTTTTAATCTTACCAATTCCGTGTTCCCCCGTCACCGTCCCCCCCGCAGGAATAACAATCTCTTCGTAAAGGTAATCAATAGCTTTTTCGAAATCAATCACATCTCTGGGATTATTTTCGTTAAATAAAAAAGTAGGATGAATATTACCTTCCATGTGTCCAAAAGTAGCAATTTTAATATTAGGTATTTTCAATACAAAAGGTATTTTCTCTATTTTGTTGATAACTTCTGCAAAACTTGACATATTAATAGTACAATCTTCTAAACAATACGAAGGGCTTAAGCGAGTTAGTGCCGGTAGCGCAGCTTTCCGAGCATTGATTAATTTATCTCTTTCCTCCTCATTTTCTGCAATTCTAGCTAGGATTGGATTATTGTTGAGTATAATTTGGTGTAGGGTGTCAAAAGAAGAATCTACAACTGAATTATGTCCAGTTTCGAGGTCGGCTAATAATAAATATCCTTTGGGAAAATCGTTAAATTCACCTCCCAAATACTCAAATACCGTTTTAGTTGTTGTTTTATCTAAAAATTCGAGCAAAATTGGAACTAGACCTGAAGTTCTTAAATTTACTACGCTTTTAGCCAAATCTTCAATGCTTTCGAATAAATAAAATCCCAATTTTCGATGTTTTGGTAATGGTTTTATCCTTAAACCAATTTTAGTAATCACACCTAAGGTTCCTTCCGAACCTACGAGCAAATCTTTTATGTTATATGACGAGACTGATTTTAGTACTTTAGATCCCAACTCAACAATTTTTCCATCTGCTAGCACGCATTTTAAAAAGAGGACGTAATCTTTAGTTACTCCGTATTTAAAAGCCTGAATACCTCCAGCGTTCGTAGCTACCATTCCACCTATTGTACATACAGAACTAGAACCTGGATCAGGAGGAAAAAAGTAATTATGATGTTTTAATTCTTCATTCAAATCGTCGCAAATTACTCCTGCTTCAACTTCTACTATATTATTTCCTATATCAATATTAATGATATTATTCATATCGGATAAATCGATCACGATTCCACCAAAAGGAGTTAAAGGCCCACCAGAAAGGCTAGTGCCAGAACCTCTCGCGGTGACAGCTAAGTTATTTTTATTGGCCAATCTCATGATTTGGGATACTTCTCTCGTAGAATGAGGCATCAGAATTAAATCTGGAATCCAATCCTTCCTAAATATTGTTCCCCCAAAACCATAGGTCCATCTGGTAGTGAAATCGTCAAAAAAAAAATCTTTTCCAACGATTTTTTTTAAACTTCGAGAAAGGGAACGCGAAATTTTATTATATTTCAAGGAGATTTTAAAAAAATCACATGATTGTTTTTAATGTTTTAAAATCATCAAAGATTAAAATTTTTGTTTATTAATTCATATAACTTATTTACAGATTTTGAATAAATCATTGAAAATTACACAAGGGTATTGACAAAGTGATATACGACGTAATTATTATCGGTGGTGGGGTCACAGGGTGCACTATAGCCCGCACGCTTTCCAAATATGATATTAAAACTGCGGTACTAGAAAAGGAAGCAGATATTTCCTGTGGTACAACAAAGGCAAACTCAGGAGTGATTCATGCCGGTTACGCCGCCGAAAGAGAATATGTAAAACGACAACTATGTATCCGAGGTAATAAACTTTATACTCAAGCTTGGGAAGAATTACACTTTCCATTTCAGAGAATTGGATCGTTTGTCGTAGCAGTTGAAGACGAGCAAATTAAGGATTTGGATGAAAAAAGAAAAAAAGGGACTGAAGATGGAGTTCCAGGCTTAGAATTAATTTTGAACAAAGAAAAAATTAAGCACATGGAACCGAATTTGACTGATGATGTTGTTGGTGTATTACACGCTCCCACTGCAGGCTTAGCAAGTCCATACGAATTAACCATCGCATTAGCGGAAAATGCAGCGATGAACGGAGTCAAATTTTTTAGAAACCAAGAAGTAATAAAAATAAAACATAGAGATTATATATTTACAGTAACAACGAGAAGAGGGGAATTTAAATCCCGTAATCTCATCAACGCTGCTGGATTATACGCTGCTCATATTTCAAGAATGCTTGGTTTAGATTATTTTGATATAATTCCCAGAAAAGGAGAGTACATCTTATTTGACAGAAACGCACTTCATTTAAATAAAATTTTGTTCCCAATTCCTACTAAAGTATCGAAAGGTATTTTAGTATGTCCTACTCTCCATGGTAATACTTTTGTTGGGCCAAACGCTCAGAATATTACTGATTTAGAAGACACATCAACTACTACTGCCGGATTAAAAGAAATTATCGAAGGAGGACGACAATTGATTCCGAATCTCCCTCTTAGAGCATCAATTAGAAACTTTGCTGGATTAAGAGCAGTCCCGACTACTTACGATTTCATTATTGATAATACCGATATATACGGTTTTATTAATGTCGCGGGAATTTTATCTCCTGGTTTGACATCATGTTTCGCAATAGCCGAAAGAGTGGTCGAATTCCTTGAACTATTGGGCGTTCAGCTCAAAATTAAGGAGGATTACAATCCAGTTAGGCCAAAACCAGAGCGTTTTGCAGAATTTACAAAGGAAGAACTAGACAAAAAAATAAGAGAAGATCCCGCCTGGGGTCGCATTATCTGTCGGTGTGAAACCATTCCCGAAAAAGAAATTCTTGACGCCATCCACGCACCAGTGGGGGCAAGGACTGTTGACGGCATTAAATTTAGATGTAGGCCAGGAATGGGGCGTTGCCAAGGAGGCTTTTGCCGACCGAGGGTTATCGAGATTTTATCGAGGGAGTTAGGTCTTTCATACGAAGAGATAACGAAAAAGGGAGAAGATACGAACTTTTTGGTTGCTCAAACTAAAGAAATTGTACTAAAAGAATTAAAGAGCGAGGAGGAAGAAGCATGAAGAAGTTAATTGCCGATGTGGTGGTTATTGGAGGCGGTTCTGCTGGTTTAGCTTCCGCGATAGAAGTCAAAAAAGCGGGTCTTGATGTTCTTGTGATTGAAAGAGATAAAGAATTAGGAGGAATTACTCTTCAGTGCATTCATAATGGTTTCGGATTACACGAATTTGGAGAAGAATTGACAGGACCGGAATATGTTCAAAGATTTATCGACGAAGCTAAAGATCTAAAGATTCCTCACCTTTTAGATACCATGGTTATCGAACTCACTCCAGAAAAAGTACTTTACGCGGTAAATAATAATGACGGTCTATTAGAAATTCAAGCGAAAGCAATTATATTAGCTATGGGGTGTCGGGAAAGAACTCGAGGAGCGATTAATATTCCTGGTTTCCGACCTGCGGGAATTTACACTGCCGGACAAGCTCAGAGATTTGTAAATATGGAAGGATACTTACCCGGAAGAACCTTTGTTATCTTAGGTTCGGGAGATATTGGAATGATAATGGCTCGTAGATTAACTTGGGAAGGATGTAAAGTAAAAGCAGTTGTGGAGATAAATCCTTATGTAAGTGGGTTGATTCGAAATCAAGTTCAATGCCTAGAAGACTATAATATCCCACTTATCACTAGTCATACCGTGACTAAAATTCATGGTAAAGAGCGCATTCGGGGAGTGACGATCAGTAAAATGACGAAAGATTATGATCGAATAGTAGGTTCGGAAAGATTTATTGAGTGTGATACTCTCTTATTGTCTGTAGGGCTTATTCCAGAAAACGAATTAACCCTCAACGCGGGCGCTGATCTTTCAACGATGGGTGGACCAATAGTAGATAATAATTTAGAGCTTACAATCGATGGTATTTTTGCCTGTGGAAATGTACTTCAAGTTCACGATTTGGTAGACAATGTATCTGCAGAGGCTAAGAGAGCAGGGCAAAACGCAGTGAAATTTATAAAAGAAAGATATGATATAAAAAGGGAAAAGGAGGAACAGATAAAATGCGTCGCTGGAGAAAATGTGAATTATGTAAAACCTGATCTAATTAACAAATCTGACCTCTCTAAAGAAATTATTTTTAGTCTTCGCGTGAAGTATCCCGATCGCCGCATACAAATAGAGTTTAAAGACAACCAAGATAAGGTCTTTTATGTGAAAAAGAAGGTATATGTAATTCCCAGCGAAATGATAACCTTAAAAGTAAATTTAGAAGAACAAAATATCGATTTTAAATGTAAAGAAATAACAATTGAAGTAGTTCCTCGGCCAGAAGTGTTAATCGAGGAGAATGAGGAATAAAGGGGGTATGTAAAATGTCTGAAGGTAGTAAAAGCGTAGTCAAAGTAATTCGTTGTATTGTTTGTCCGACTGGATGTGAAATTCGGGCTATGAAAGACAAGGAGGGTGATATTTCTTTTGAAGGATATACATGTAAACGAGGATTGGAATATGCGAAGCAAGAATTTTACGAACCAAAACGAGTACTTACTACGACTATTCGAGTTAAGAACGGTCTGTTACCATTAGTTCCAGTAAGGACAGATAAAGCAATACCGAAGGAAAAGTTAAGAAATGTTTTAAACGAGATAGCTTTGAAAGAAATCGAAGCACCAATCAAAATGGGAGATATTTTACTGGAAAATGTTTTAAATCTCGAAGCAAATGTAATTGCAAGCCGCAATATGATTAAGATCGAGGAATAAACATATCAACTCAAAATTTTTACAAAATGACCGAATTAGATCAGGTATACAAAGTACACAAAAACCTCTTTATTGGTGCCTATTGGCCTCGATTAAATTTTGAAAAATTTAAAGAATTGGGGATTACGGCTATTGTTAATTTAATGGAAGATCAATTGTACGATCCTCGACATATGGGGTTTAATTATTTATATAGGGGATTTCCGGACGACTATTACCCTCCTCATCATTTTATCGAAGATATCTTGAACTTTATCGACTATCACATCGAAAGAGGGAAAGTTTTAGTTCATTGCGCGATGGGTATTTCGCGTAGCGGGGGTATGATCGTCGCATGGCTTCTAAAAGCCAATCCAAACTGGACTTGGAATGACGCTTATAATTATGTATGCCAATCACGATTAATTTATCCCGCCGTTGAAATCAGAAAATCAATCTTAGATTATTTTGAGAATTTAGAGGGAAGACGGAGAGAATAATCCTTATTTTAATTTCATAGAGGGAAAGTCTTAAATTAGCTTATCGTAGAAGACCTTTCTGAAGCTATATAATCTATTGTCGTTAAATATAAAAATTTCTTAACCTTTTACTCTTTCTCAGAATTAAGAATATAACGTATATGATTAATAATGAAAATCTCAAAGATGTTAGAGAGTCAAATGAATGCTATCCAGAGTGCACAACAAGGAATTCAAAGTAGTCAAGACGAAATGCTAAAGCGAACCCCTTTAGGGAATATTCTAACCGATCTAAACGGAAAAGAAGTCGAAATTATTTTATCTGATGTATACGATGTAAATAGTTTAGTTTCAGGCATTTTACTCAGTTTTAACTCTTTTTACATTATTTTACGAGGTCCTTCAGGTAAAAAGAGATTTACTACTCTGGGCAAAATTGCTGTGATTCATGAAGCTTAGCTATATTTTCTTTTTTCTTCTCTTTTTTCCTTTAGAAATTCCCAACTTGCGAAGTTAGCTATCTCTAAATTATTAAACAAAGTTATTTCTCAATAAATTAGAAGAAGCTTAAAATTTCGTACTTTCTTAAAGGAAATGAATTTAAAAAAAATATGGGGTAAATTTTGGTAATTTACTAGGTCGAATTCTTATTCAATTACAATAACATTAGCTTTACAAGACCCATTATCCCTAAACTTATTGATAAAATACCAACCATAGCCTTAGCGGTCTTATCTTTTAGTTTTCTCGCCAGATAACTTCCCAGTGGAGCAGATATTACGCCGGAGATAACCATGATTATAGCTAATTGAATTGTAAGAATTACTTGCGAAAAATTGTTAAAGATTGAATACAATATAAATCCCAAAATGGATAACAAAGATTCAGAGAGCTGCGTAACCCCCACTGCTTTCCTTATCTCGGTTCCTGAGAGAATTTGCCCGCTTGTGATTAAAGGCCCGTAACCTCCACCTGAAATCGCTTTATTAAAACCGGCGAGTGTTCCGATTAAAAAGAAATTTAGTAAGGAATCATTCATTTTTATGTTAAATAATACTAAGAGCCCAATACCTATCATCATCATCCCAATATATGTCATCACTATGTTTTCTGGAACTGTAAATACTAAAAATATCGCTATGAGACTCCCTATCGTGCCTAAAATTGTGAATAAAACGAAAACCCGCCGTTCAGTCGATTCTTTAGTTTTAAAATCAAAATTTTTATAAAGGTAATGAAAAAGGGCTCCCGTTAATCCTGTGGTTGCTTGTGAGAGTAATAAAGTGGGAACAATAACCAACAACGAGAAATCTAGAAGGATAAGAACCATTGAAATTATGCCATACCCCATACCGAATGAATTATCAACAAGTCCTCCTGCAAATCCCAAAACAATTGCAATAACGAAGATTAATAAAGTTAATTTGACTAACAATGAATCAACACCTCCCTGTCGTCTATTTTTCCTTAAAAGATTATTTCTGATTAATTCAAAATAAAATCCAAGAATGATATTTGATTCTATACTACATGCAAAGTGATTATTGTATGATTTGAATGGATATTATTACATCGAATATATGTATCAAAAAAAAATATTTTAAGAAAATTTTTAATAATGTCTTACTTAACTTCGATCTTCTTCTTCACGGGCTCTGGGGGTTCTACCTTGGGGATCTTGATGGTTAGAATTCCCTTATCTAAATTCGCGTCGATATCATCCTCGTCAATATTCTCTGGTAAAGCAAAGGCCCTGTAATAACTACTTGTAACGCATTCTCTCCTCACCAATTCTCCTTCTTTTTCTTCTTTCTTTTCTTGTTGCATCTCTCCTTTGATCTCCAAGTTTCCTTCAGAAATCGTAATTTCTAAATCTTCCTTATCTAAGCCCGGAACTTCCGCGGAAATAGTGTATGTATTATCGTCTTCGGATATATTGGTCAACGGCGTTCTGAATAGTGGTTCATCTTCCGAAATACTTAACGATAATGGTACTCGTCTTCTGCCAAAAGGCCACCAAAAATTATCGTCAAAATCCCTCCACATATTATCAAACATTCTGTCCATTTGTTGAAATAACGAGAAAGGGCTTTCTCGTCTTATAGAAAGTTCACGAGATTTTTTATCTTCAATTTTCTCTTCTTCACTTTTGCTTTCTCCTTTTTTAATTTCTATTTTTTTATCTTCAGACATAACATTCTACCTCCTTTATTATGAATTATTATTTTGTGTGTGATTATGTCAATCCTCGATTGACAATATCTATTTTATAATAATTTACTTACAATATTTAAATCTTTCGGTTTAAAAAATAAAATAGGATTTAATATCTCTTTTGTTAAGTTATAGACCAAATTAACCACTATTTAATTTTGTCCCGTGAAAATGATACAAGTCGTTCCAAGTACTCATGTTCTAATCATAAAAAAATAAAGTAGAAATTAAGAAAAATGGAAATTAATTATGGTTTTTTTATAATTAATCGCTGATTTACGAATTAATAGATATTTATAATTTTTTAAATCGTGATCTTTTCTTCTTGCCAGCTAGATACAAAATACAGCAACCGTAGCATATAGGCATTAGTTTAAATTTATTCATATAATCCCGAAATAATTGGAATTTTTTATTGTTCCAAATATCTTCAAACGACTGCTCGTAGATATTTCCCATGACCAAATCATAAAATATATGGCACGGAGCAACTTCTCCCGTAGCTGTAATATCCGTTGAGACCCAGGGCACATAGCAAGTTTCATATTGGTCTATCATATTATCCCAGTCGGCTTTAAAATAAGCATCTAAATTTGCAGGAGTAAAGTTGGGAGGTTCAAGGATAAGGTTTATTTTTTTTTCTCTCAATACTTGCCGAATCTTTATTATTTGCTTTGAAAGGACTTTCGTATCTATACTATTAAAAGCGTCCGTAGAGGAAACTAAACAGCGCCAATATTTATCACTTTGGATCTCAAAAACTTTCTTTAACATCTTCGAATAAGCTTGCCCCATTTCTTCTGTAATAAAGTTTACAATCTGGAGAGTAACGATATTAATCATCTCTAAATTCAAATCGTTTAAAATGAACTGTTCTATCGAACGATAAGTATCGGGAGTAATAGTAGATATTATTTCAATGGAAGGTGATTTTGAATTGTTGCTTTGTTTTTCGTTGTATAATATTTCTATTCCTTCCATGGCTTTATTATAACTACCTTTACCGCGCTGTATATCGTTGAACTCCTCAGTCCCATCAATAGAGACTCTAACGAGATCAAATCCCGTTTTCACGAGCATTGAAGAGTAATTTTTTAAGAGCGTTCCATTGGTAGGTGTATCTACAGAGGAACCAGCATTTTTAATAGCGATAACAATGTCTTTGAGATGGTTATAAGTAAGAGGCTCCCCGCCAAATAAACTATAGTGAGGTTTTGCAGATTCCAACTCCTCAATCAATTGCTTTAATCTTATTGGATTTAAAGAGGCAGGCTTTTTATCAGATGCATCGTTGGAATAACAACCCTTTTCTCCCCAATAATAGCACATCTTACAGCGTAAATTACACGCTTCCGTCAGTTGAAGAGTTATATTCCTCGGTAAATTAGCTTTTGTGTTTAAGGGCATAGCGATTGCTCTTATTGATATCTAACAATAAATATCATTTTTCTTTTTTTTTTTGAGGTTGTATCTTTATTGCATTATAATAATATTAAAGTATTTTATAA
>WJKD01000850.1 GCA_014729315.1 Promethearchaeota archaeon
AATAAATGTTGCATATTCTCATGCGAAAACTTTATATACGTTTTTTGGTTTATTAATTGCAATTGTATTGTATTCTTGAAATTCGAAAATGAACACATTTAAAGCATGAATTAATAGTTCAAAAAATTTAAAATAGCCTATAGAAGGAGTCGAGAAGCGTGTTTATAATTACATACGATATTTCTAACGAGAAAAGGCTGAAAAATATAGCTAAGATCTGCGAAAGTTATCTTATCCGCGTTCAAAAAAGCGTATTTGAAGGGGACTTAACCAAAAGCCAATTACACATCTTGCAAGAAAAACTAACTAAAACAATGGATAAGGAAGAGGATTCGATAATAATTTATTTCGTCGCTCGTGCGTCGTTTAAGAGAAAAAAAGCATACGGTAAAAATGTTGAGGATCCCTATCTAATAATCTAAAATTAATCCAAATTTGAAATCTAAGCCATAATACTTTCTGTGTAATTTTCAATTTAATTGTTAGTTAAGCGTTTCTTAATATGCTGAAAAGCAAAACCAAAATGAGGAGATGAACCACGAAGCAAACATTATATATTTTTAATTCAGAGGTGGAACTTTACAAGGACCACGACACCATCAAGTGCATCTACCAGGATTCTGATGCGCGTGGAAATACGATTACCCAAACCATTCCAATAGCTCGATTGAATTCCATCGAAACTTACGGAAACGTAAAGATCTCGAGTCCCTTGCTCCAGTTATGCAATGAACTAAAAGTACCTTGTTATTTCAATACCTATCACGGGAAACCAATCGGCACTTTTGTTCCAGAAAATCCAAAACCAAGTATAATCCGTTTAAACCAATACGAGACTTTTTTGGAAGAAAACAAGAAATTATTAATATCTAAAGCTCTCGTTTGTAAAGCTACCGAAGAAAGAATTAGAATCCAAGAAAAATTTCAAGAAGATAATTCTCTCAAAAAGAATCTTAAAAGGATTGATAAATTTAAGAAACAGATAGGTAAAGTAAAATCAGTCCCTCAGCTCAGGGGTCTCGAGGGAAATATTATGAAAGAGTTTTTCAAATCGTTTTCGACTATGTTGAGGAATTTACCGTTTGCCGGACGGTCGCAGCAACCTCCTAAGGACGAAGGAAACGCAATCCTTAGCTACGGAAATGTAATATTATATAACACCGTACGGGCGGTTATTTATCGATGTGGATTAGATCCGCTTGTAGGGTTTTTACACGAGCCTCACGAAAATCGAAATTCACTGGCACTCGATATAGCGGAAATTTTTAGACCGATAATCGTTGATAACTTAATTCTCAGGCTTGATCATAAAAATAACCTTAATTCGAATCATTTTGAGAAAGATGTAATCAAATGTCATTTAAACGAAAAAGGTAAGAAAATTTGGATCCGTCATTATAAAAAATTTTTACATTCTTCGATCTATTATCCACCCCTGAAAAGGAACATCTCAGTACGAGAAGAAATCAAGCTGGAATGTTATAACTTAATCAAATATATCTCAAACGAGAATAAAGTCTATTCGCCTCTACACTTTAACAATAATTAAGTGAAGCGTTCAGGATGTTTACACACGATTATTTCGAACCACATCAGGTTAATTCGTTTGTGTACTGCAAACGAGCGTGGTATTACCAAAATCGGTTAAAATTCTTTATCGATAGTTCAGATATCGAAATCGGGAGATATATTCACCAAACGCACGATTTTCCCCGATCCAATTGCAAGGAAATCTATTTAGTCTCCCATAAACTGAAGATCAAAGGAATGTGCGATTATTTAAAAAAGGAAAGCGGACTATACATCCCTATTGAGCTAAAAAAAGGAAAGTCTAACTCGGGTCAACCATTCAAGAACGACGTTATGCAATTAATGTGCTACGTTCTATTACTAGAAGAACATTTTGAGGTAAAATATCCGTATGCCTATATTCATTATTTTGGCTCCACAGAACGATGTACGGTTCAAATCACTCCATTTTTTCGGTCTGATATTAAAAGAATTATGAAACAAATAAAATCTTTTAAAATACATAGTAGAATTCCCAAACGAAAAAATAAAAAATTATGTCCTCCTTCTTGCTCATATTTCGAATTTTGTTGGATTATTTAAAAACCGACAATGAAAAATTTATAGAAAACTGTCCCGCTTAGAATTTTGATTTTCTTTTGTCTCATTACTGCTTTGTTCGACCAAAATGCAAATCGAACTTAAAGATTTAAATAAAACTTTACGTATAGTATTTAATAATTATTTGTTTTTAAGAAATTATCCGAGTCAACTTGGTCTATAGCGAAAAGTTCGAGCGATGTGTGATCCTACCGTAATAATCTTGAAGTAAAAAAAAGTTCCAATAGTTAAAATTTCACGATTGCGTTTAAAATTTGATTTGTTGATGTTTAGGTTATCAAACGGGTTTATCGAAAAATCTGTTGATGGGACTTTGCCGCGCGTTATCCTTGGAAAAATACTCGAAAAAAGCTAAAAATTTCAAACCGAAAATTTTATAAAGTAATGCTTTACTATTATAATTGGGAATGATTCTGAGCGTACTCGGGTCACCCGATCTGTACCACGCCCGGAGCACCCCTCTGGTGGGTAGTTCA
>WJKD01000851.1 GCA_014729315.1 Promethearchaeota archaeon
CTCTTTGAACGAGGAATCCTTTCTCCAGAAATGGAAGGGGTTTACTACGACACACAGCCCTAAGATATGCTCACCAGCGAACGCTTAGTGGACTCGTAGAGAATCTCACACCTTTAGGTGTGAGTAGTTCAACTAATCAATAATAAAATCCTCATGAAATCGTTAAAGAAACTTTAATTCTTACGATTTTTGATCTTGAGTGGAAAAATTCTTTATTTTTAATTAATTTAGATTCATAAGTATTTTCCAAAAAGGTATTTAATGTGATATTAGAACTTACTGATCGGCAAAAACTCATTAGGCGAAGCGTTCGAAATTTTGCTGAGGACATTTTAGCCCCTAAGGCTGCAATTTTTGATAAAGAAGCGAAATTTGATTGGAATATAGCAAAAAAATTATCTGAAATAGATGCCTGGGGAATTCAACTTCCAGAAAAATTTGGTGGAGCTGATTTAGACTCAGTCAGTTATGCGATTATTATTGAAGAGATCTCTCGGACATGTGCGTCAACTGGCTTAACACTAACGGTCCATAATTCGGTAGGAGCGTTTCCAATCTATAAATGGGGAACAGAAGAACAAAAAGAAAAATATTTGTACGATATAGCGAAGGGTCAAAAAATCGCTGGCTTCACTTGGACCGAGCCAAATGCCGGCTCTGATGCTCAAGGAATAGAATGTATGGCAAAACAAGATGGGGATGATTTTATTTTGAATGGTTCAAAAATCTTTGTTACTAATGGAGGAATCGGTTCTGTTTTTCTAGTAGGTACTAGATATCAGACGATTGAAGGTCGCAAAGGCGTAGCAACAGTAATTTTAGAAAAGGAGATGGACGGTTTCGAGGTTGGACAACCGGAAGAAAAAATGGGGATGAGGGGTAATATAACAACAAGTCTATACTTTCACAACATTAGAGTACCTAAAGAAAATATCTTAGGTTCGCTAGATGATGGTTTCCAAATTGCTATGCAAACGCTTGATGTGGGACGAATAGGGATCGCAGCACAAGCTCTTGGAATTGCTCAAGCTGCTTACGAACATTCTGTGGAATATTCTAAAGGAAGAATACAGTTTAAGAGACCTATTTCGCGATTTCAAGGTGTTTCTTTTAAACTTGCTGATATGGCGACTAAGATTGATGCAGCAAGATTATTGATTTATCGAGCTGCTTATATCAAGGATAAGAAAAAGCGTTTTTCTAAAGAATCCGCGATGTGTAAACTCTATGCGAGTGAAATTGCTAAAGATATCACGAAAGAAGCTATACAAATTCACGGTGGATATGGATACATGAAGGATTTACCTGTTGAGCGTTATCACCGTGATGCATGCGTGACTTCCATTTACGAGGGAACTTCTGAAATCATGAAACTTATTATCGCTCAACAAATTTTAAAAGGAAATTTATAACTTAAAATAAAAAATGAAGTTAATTCTAAATTGCTAGGTTTGATGTAAGATGTTGAATACATTTGTTTTAATAAAGCAAGTTCCAGATCCACATAATCTAAAAATTGACCAAAAAACTGGCACTTTAATAAGAGAAGGAGTCGAAAATATAATAAACCCAGATGATTTATACGCACTAGAGTTCGCCTTACAAATAAAGTCAAATTATGGGGGAACGACGCATGCGATAACTATGGGACCACCTCACGCAGTAAATGCTTTAAGAGAATGTTTAGCTATGGGGATCGATCGAGCGATTTTGATAAGTGATCCGATGTTTTCTTACTCAGATACTCTTCAGACCACTCTGGTGTTAAAAGAAGCATTTGAACATATTAAAAACTACGATCTTATCCTTACAGGAAGTAAAACTTCGGATTCAAGCACGGGTCAAGTCCCCTATCAATTATCAGAGGCTTTAGACATCCCGTTAATCACCGATATCTTTTCTTTTGAAATTATTAGCAATAAAATCTTTAAATGTCATAGAAATTTTGGCCACGAGTCGCAGCATATCCAAACCAATTTACCTATACTAATAAGGGTTCAGAGACATTATAACGAGCCCCGTCATATCCCTCTGGGAGGAATTAAAAAAGCCTATGAAGAAAAAATTCAAGTGTTTGACTTTAATACTTTTAATTGTCCTAATTATTTAGACGGGTGCAATAAATCTCCTACTGCTGTAGTTAAAACTGAACAAATTGAAATAAGAAGGAAAAATGAAGAAATTGATGGAACAATTCAAGA
The DNA here is from genome assembly GCA_014729315.1 of Promethearchaeota archaeon. The sequence goes on from WJKD01000851.1 coordinate 2,202, forward strand.
AAAAATAGAAAAACTCATTAAAATTATGAAGGAACATAGAATTGAAAGAATCTGGACGGGGAGACATAAACATGACTGATGTAGATGAATATAAAGATATATGGGTTTTTACTGAAATTAAGGATCACGTAGAAGTTCACGAATGTGCCTTGGAAATTCTAAGTAAAGGAAGAGAACTGGCGAATCAAATAGGACAAAAGCTCGTTGCTGTAGTATTAGCTCTAGATGCGGAACAATATCTCCCCACTATTAAAGAATACGGTGCTGATAAAATAATCTATTTGAGTGATCAAGATCTTAAACATTATCACGAGGAAATATTTCCTTCACTCATTTACGATTTAATTAGAAAAAATAATCCTTTAATTTTTTTATTTCCCTCAACTGAAGCTGGAAATGCTTTAGCAGCGCGCTTAGCATATAGGTGTCGCACTGGGTTAGTAAGCGATGTTTTGCATTTAGAATTAAACGATGAGTATGGAAATAACCTTTTAATTTCAGATAAACCAGCTTATTTAGGAAATATTATGGTTAAAATTATTTGTCCTAATACAAGACCTCAGATGTGCACAATTACCATGGGAACTTTTCAAAAACAGAAGTTAACCAAAGAGAACATAGAAATCGAAAAAGTAAACTATAATTTCGATAAAGACCAAATCAAAATAGATATAATCGGAGCGCCGACCCGTAAGGATAAGCCATCATCGACTTTATCCGATGCGAAGTTTGTATTAGGTGGAGGACACGGTTTAAATTCTAAATCTAATTTTGAAAAACTATTTTCGTTAGCGAAGTATACAAATGGACAAGTAGGTGGAACGCGCCGTCCAATCATGGAAGGATGGATGCCTGAACATTTACAAATTGGAATTAGCGGAGAAACGATTTTTTCCGAATTATACCTTTGTTTTGGTATTTCTGGAGCAATCCAACATGTTGTAGGGATAACAGATTCAAAAACTATAGTGGCCGTTAATAAAGATCCTAAAGCTCCTATATTAAAGGTTGCGGATTATTACATTATCGGCGATGCAAACGAAATATTAGACGGTCTCTTAGATTATTTTGAAGTACAAAACAAAAAGAAAAAAAAAATTAATTGCTAAATACTGAAATATATTCTAATCCTGTCATAAACGGCGATAAGGTGCTTACAAGGAAAATTATAAGTGTTGCGTTGATAATTATCCCTGGTATTATATTCCCTGTTTTTTCGTAAGTAATGGATGATACGAATACTGTTAAGGAGAACAACGGTATTGCAATGTATAGCATTATTATAAAGAAAAAGCTTCCCATTAGAAAACAGAGCAACAAGATTATTATTGTCAAGTATGTAGAAATTATTGCAATGTTTATAAAACTCAATTTTATTATATCCTTTAGCTTTTTCCCGTATCTGGCTTGCAATCTCTCCTGAAATAGAAGATTATAAATATAAAATAGTATAAAGCTAATTGTAAAATACGCGGGGATCCATATTAGCTTTGTAATCGAAGGAATCATACCAAGATAATTTAATCCCAGAGATAAATAGAGCATAGCTATCAAAAGCACAGATAGTGTTGCACCTAAAATAAGGTGTTTTACTAATACATTTCTGTTAGTCTTAAATGGTTTAGATAACATCTCCTTTAATGAATAATTCTCTTTTCTCCCCATCCACCATAATAATACAAGTAACCCAAAAGCTTGACCAAACATAAGCATGAGAGCAAATCCAGCAATTGATAATGGGAGAAAAAGGAAAACTGGGATCATTATTATCATTCCGGGAAGCGCAAAGATCAATGAAAAACCGATTGTCTTGAGAATTATAGAAAGCATAGTTTCATTTTTAGAGTCCGGAATATCTTTTTCTTCATTATTTTCCTTGTCGTCGAGCAACCTTTTCTGCTTTACGAATGTGTTTGAAATCAGTTCAATCAACAAGAAAAAAGCCCCCAAACCTCCAAGGATCTGCATAATAAAAATTAATCCTCTCCAGTTAGCGTAAAAATTCTGGTCAATTGGTTTTACTTTTGGGAATGTGTTTATCACCCAATCTCTTGTTTCTCTTATAAAATCTTGATCGTAGGCAGTAGTAAAATGATCGGAATTATCGTCTAAGAATATCATTGAAGCATTACCTTCTTTAAAACTTCCATATAATTGATTAACTTGAACATCGTCCTTATCTATGTCTAATCTCTTTCCCATGCTCTCCTTTAAATCATCCAACTCAAACGCCTGATCGTATTTTGCGTAAATCATGAGGATATTTAATTCTCTCCCAGAATCTGCCTCAACAATATCTTTTGATTTCTCTGGCAATCCCGTTCCAATTCCAATTAAAC
>WJKD01000076.1 GCA_014729315.1 Promethearchaeota archaeon
GATTATGGATTTAGTATTGGATTTGAGTATTCAAAAATAATACGATTACTCAAAACAAATAAATTAGGTGATTTTTTATTATTGCCATGCTATTATAAAGACGAGAATAAGAAGGATTATATTGATTCAATAATTCAATCGGTTTTTAATTCAATTTTAACTTCATCAGCAAAACAAAGCGATAAAAATACTTCATTATCTAAAATTTTTACAAATGCTTTTAAAGAATATACTGAAAAGGTCATAAAAATAGGATCGATATTTAAGTCAGATTCCTTTTCGGAAGAGTCAGAATGGAGACTTGTATATTACAAAAGGAAAGAAACTGCCTCTTTGGATATTAAATTTAGAAATGGAAATGCAATGATTATACCTTACATTGAATTTCCTTTAGAAAATAAATATAAGACTACTCCAATTACTAAAATAATAGTCGGACCATCTCCAAATCAAGATATTTCTATAGAATCAGTATCAAGATTTTTAAGTTCGAGCAATATACGTTGTGAAGTCGAAAAATCAAATATACCATTTCGAAAATTATAATAATTGATTTATTAACTGCCGCAAGGCATGTGGGTTTTGTGCTCTTTCTGACGTATGGTTTTATTCCTTAGATTAGTGGGATTTTTTAGCAATCGACTGTAATCGTGCAGATAAAGACATGCTAATAGGCTGATATGTATTAGTACCTCCTACTTCGCTTCAACTGAGTTTTTTTGATTTGCACTGGCTTTTCAATTTTCATTCTTTTTTTCACTTCCTCCAGGTAGCGGGCGATGCTGCTTTCGGTTAGGACGAAGCCTTTTTTGCCATATTTGTCTGATAGATAACTTCGGAGTCCGCCGGCATATTCAAAGGCAATTTCGTCGCCGCAACAATCGTATAGACAGGCATGCGAAACCTGATCCAAATCTAAATTTTCGATGTCGTTTGCCTGGGATATCATTTCGTTGGAAAATACTTTGCCGTTTACGAGGATCTTGTAGCCGGTGATGTTTGGTATGACGATATATTGTTTCATGGATTGCATTGGCTCCTATTTTATGCGGTGCATTATTGGAAAAAAGCTTGCGAATGTTTTGAACCTTCGCAAGGTGGCAATCCATTATAAGCACGTGGATATGAAAAGTTCATGCGTTCCTGCCGAAAATATTCTGCTTTAATATTTTTCAAAAAAGTCATTATTTTTATAAAAAAGTATTTGATTATTTGTATTTAATTTCATATTTTTGTATCTTCATGTATTTTATCATACCAGACGTTTGTTTGCAGCATATAATTTTCATCCTTTGTATTAGATAGCAATATTCATTATTTTTTTCGCATTATTTGAATTAGTCGTGTATTAAAAAAATGATACTTTAAATGCCTATTATTAGTCTTAAGCACTGAATGAAAAAGTATGAAGCTCAATCGGATACGAAATTACTTCCCAATTATTCTTTGCTTTTTAGGACCAATAGTTATTGCTTTCGCAGCAAATATTGAATTTATCTGTAACTTGCATATTCCATTCAATTTTTTAGATGGAATAATAGTATATTTATCAGAGATTCGCTCCCTTGATTGGCTTGTAAATTTACTAATTGGTACTATTACGGCTTTTGCAATATTTTTTGCATTAGTACCGCTCGGATACTCAACAAATTATTTACCTAAAAAAATTATTCGAGAATATATTTTTAAAAATATAAATACTTATTGTTATTTGAGTGTTGAATTATCATTTAGTCTGGTTGTAGCATGTTTTACCCAAGCATCTTATATATATAATATAAATTTAGCATTATGCATTTCGTATACCATTCTTGCAGTAATTACTTCTGTTTTTTATTTTTACTGGTTAACCCAGATTTTGATTCCGGGAGTTATTTATTCCAACATATTAAATAAAATTGATTTTGCGAAGGCGAGATTAGTTGAAGATAAATTATCAGAAAATCGAGCTCGATTCAGAAATGACTTGCAAAACTTCAACAAAATAAAAACAGAGGCTGAAGATCCATTAGAGCTAATAGCGAGGAATCCTTACAGGATTTCAACTACAATGCGAGGTTTAATAACATCCATTGATGTACATAAGATTGATAAATTGCTATCTGACTTCAAAAATAATATATTCTCAATAATTATTCATGCAAATATTGGTGATTCAATCCCAATAAATATGAATATTACAGAATCTTGGTTACTAACTATAAATCTGAACACTTTTAAAGATGGAAGCATAGAGGATAAAACAATCAAAGAAAAATTGGAAATTCTAAAAAAGGACCTAAGAAAATGTTTTGAAATAGATGAGAGGCTAAACGTCTTTGAAGATTACTATAAGCCATTATTAAGCGATCTTTTATTATGTTATGAACATTTGGTTAATTCAGATGAGATACCGCTAAAATTTTTATTAGACGGCGTTCAAAAATTTATCAGAGATGAGTATTTCATAAGTAGAGATGAAAAATGGAATACTGAATTAAGCATAAAGCAACAAATCTTTAGATATTTGGTAGATGAATTAACGGATTTAGATAAGTATCAGTATAAAAACATTCCCCTAAATGAATTGTTAACTTTCATTTATTATTTACAGCAATTAGCTATCCAAAATAAGAATAGAACGTTAATGAATTCAATTCTAAAATCTATGAGTACATTATTTTTTAGAACTATCATCTCACAAAAAAAATATAGTCCTCAATTAGCATCATACATATTAAATATAAGAGAGATTTCTGTATCTTACAATTTACAAAAAAAATTTGAAAATGAAAATCCCGAGAATCTTGAAAAGGAAAAACAATCATTTTATGATCCAATAATAAATCAAGGATTGCAAACTGCATTTAATTGCTATTCTTATTTAATCCACTATCATTATGCAAACCACCCTTCGGAAAGTTATAAATATCTTACAATCAATGCTCAGTATTTAATTGATTTTGTTACTCCGCTTTACAGTTGGGAAAATGAATCA
>WJKD01000852.1 GCA_014729315.1 Promethearchaeota archaeon
CACTATATCAGTAGTGGCTCTAATTGTTCCCTTAACTCCCGCAATTTGAACAATTCCCATAGTAATTCCTCGGTTGAAATCTCCAGGCCAATGTGTGTTTTCGACGATTACAGCTCTGCCATCTTCGACATCCACGGATTGTACTCCGCCTAAATCCCTTCCTTCGTCTTCTATATTATTATCTAAGTAATGCTCGCCCCATGCCTTGAATATGATAGCAGGGTCGGTGACTCCCTCGAATTGATGCTCTGTTTTCTCCGTAGTTGGGAAAACTCGTTTTCCTAAAACCTCTTGTGCCATCGGTGAAAGCTCTCTTAAAAAAGCTCTCATATATTCAGAGTCGTAAAATTCTTCCGGATCTAATTCTTCTATTTTTTTGGGTAATGTGGGTACTACTTTTTCAACGACTTCAGGATTGAATTCTGACATAAGAGTGTAAATCATTAGTGGAAATTTTGCTTTAAGTAAATGCATACTTTATATCCCCATTATATATGGTAATTTTTATTTCAATTTTTTAGAATTTTAGTAAAATCACCATCTAAAAACTCATATTTAAACTCTATCTTTAGATGCTTTTTATCACATTTTATTAAGGTACTAAGGATAAAGAAGATCTTTTAAAATTAAGGAACAATTCTAAGGTAATCTTATGTGATGACTCGTAGAATCCTTAGAGAATCATTTTTTTTATTATCATTTGGAAATTTTTTAATAATTCAAAATTTAATAATTTATTTTTATTTAATAGTTCAGACATTCAACTAATATTATTTAGTAGAACTTTTTCAATTTACGAGACTTCTAACTAAAGCTTTCACGAAGGCCTCTATAAATCGTTTCGTAAAGCTTACTTCTTCCCTTATATAACGAGCAACTTCAACTTGAATCGCGTTGACTTTTTCTTTATGATAAAATTTATGCGTAATATATCCCCCCGAATAGCCAAGATTATAATCGCTAATTCCTAATCCATTGTCAAACGAAAAATATTTTGAAAGTTCGGTGGTAAGTTCAGAACACCCCCAGAATTGCTGACAATTCAGTTCTTTCACATTTTTCGTATTATTCGTGATTTTAAGCGTTTTCCCGAACAAATTACCAAGTATTATATCAGGATACTCTTCTTGAGGTTTTGTAAATCCGTGGAGGTCAATAAATAAGCATCTACCATGTTGGTCGATACATTCTTTATAAAGTCTATCTATTTGATCGTGATAATATTGGTGGATCTTTTTTGCTCTATCCGAATCGTGGTTGAATGCGGAATGGGATCTTGGTGGTCGGTTAAAATCGACCTTACATCTATGAATTTTACTTAAGATATAAAAAATTTCAGTATAGTATTCTTCCTTCAACACTCGAATTATTTGTTTAGCGATTAGATATTTGTTACGATCAGCAATCATCGTCCCTCTAGTTTTATCGGGAATGAATTTAGGTTTCTTATAACCTCCATGCGGACACGATAAGATTATGGGACACTTGCCTTCTCTTATTTCAAAATATTTGTGATCATTCACTTTACTCGTTGATATAACGTTTTATATTGATAATTAATAAAAAATAAGATTTAAAAATTAATTTGTTATCGTAAAAAAAGGATAGCATTAAGGCAAAGCATCTAAGAACGCAATGTATACCTGTTGAGACGCTTCGGGTAAGTCCTTAATGGCGTCCTTAACCTTAGATTCAAATTCTTCTTTCGATTTAATTTCGGGTAAAATAAAATTGTTGATATCTTTAAATTTATTAACGATCTGCGTATAAGCGATGATCAAATTATCTAAATTAGTGCTCACTGTTAATCTCCATTTCTCGTCAATTGGTTTTGATTCTTTGTCCTTTTTCTTATCTTTATCCTTCTTCTTATCTTTGTCTTTCTTCTTGTCTTTATCTTTTTTTTTCTTTTTTTCTTTTCCCATAATATCACAAATTTACGAGTTTCTTTCTATTCTACAGTATATCATAAAATTAATTGCATCGTTCTATTATATTTTTTAGTATTCTGGATCAAATCTAAATTTTAATGTGATTGACTCTATTAATTTTACAATTTGATCCCAATTGAATATATAGATTATATAGAATATTTGCTTATCGTAAGCTTTTTTAACCTTTCTTTTTTTTTCTTAATACAAATAAGTCACTTTTGCTTATTACTAATATTTTTATTGAGGTATAAGCCATATTGCCAATAGATGATCTAATAAGTTTTTTGAAGAAAAAGGGGTTTAGAGATACATTTCAAGTTTTAATGCAATTTAAAAGCCATAAGACAGATAAGCATACATTTTACAACGAGTTAAACAGGTTTAGTTATTATAACTCGTTCTTCCGAGTGAAAGACGATATGATAGAGAAGGGATTAATCGATATTTATCGTAATAATAATAATAAAAAATACATACAGCTGACGAAAAAAGGACTTGAACTCTATCACAAGTTAGAAGAGATTAATGAATTAATAAATAACCACGCATAAACCATTTCAACGATCGCTAATGTCAAAAATTTCTTTTACAAATAAATACTTTCCATTTATAATCTACTCTGTTATTTAGAGCGAAAATGATATTACATAAATTAATCTTAGGAGCTTTTGGTACAAACTGCTACGTATTTGGGTCGAGTAAAACGAACGAAGTCGTTGTCATCGACCCCGGAGCGGAGCCAGAGCAAATAATCAAACTGATTGAAAAATTAAACGCTAAACCTATTGCTGTTTTACTGACGCATGGACATGTTGATCATTCGACAAAAGTAGGTAAAATTATGCGAACTTACGACATCCCGCTTATCTACAACAAAAAAGAATACGATAGCGGTGTGTTTACCCTTAAAAAAGCGTCAAGGTGGATAAAAGAGGGTGACTCCATTCAAATCGGTGAGATTGTATTGCATGTCATAGAAACCCCCGGACATTCGCCTGGAAGCGTGAGCTACTACACTACTAATGTCAAAGAATTAGATAACCAAGAAATAGATGGAATTATTTTCACAGGGGATCTTCTCTTTCGCAGAAGCGTGGGAAGGTCGGACCTCCAAGGCGGAGATCAAAATATTCTTTTCTCAAGCATTAAAAACAAGATTATGAACAACCCCGATATTACGGATTCCTTCGTAGTTTTTCCAGGACACATGGGAAAAACGACCGTTGGAGAAGAACGATCTCAAAATATGTTTCGCAATTATTTTATGTAATTTTTTTAATATATTCTTTCTTTTTTTTAGTCCTTAAACTTTAATTCTTTATGTTTAGCGTAATACATCGTTTAAAATATTCCAACTCTATATAAATTATAAAATACAACTTTTTTGTTGCGATGAGATTACAACTACCTGAAAAGCTAGAAACTCATAGGGTTAGAATCCGACCATTTTTGAACAAGGATGCTAAAGCGTTTGTATCTTTTATGACCAATCCTAAGGCAACGAAATACTTACTTTTCAGCGATGAACAAAAAACCGAGAAGGGCGCGCTCAATTTACTCAAGTTGGTCTTATCTAGTTACGATACAGAAGACCAAATCTATTCGCTCGTCGTAGCCGATAAAAAAACGGACGAATTTATTGGATCAAACGGACTTTCCTTATTTTTAAATAATAATATCGCCTTTCAAATTTATTGGGCAATTCTCCCTCATTTATGGGGCAAAGGATTTGGAACTGAATCTACCAAATTATTATTAGAATTTGCTTTCGACACATTAAGAATTGAAAAAATAGTGGCATATACGCATCCACATAATTTCGCTTCCCAGAGAGTAGCGGATAAAACGGGATTTCAATTTAAGGGACTTCTCCCGCATCCCTTTACACATCAAGACTCGTACTATTACGAGATCTTAAAGGATTAAATAACACTAGACATATTTTTATTATTCTCGAAAATCGATCCAACCAATTAAGTATCGTCTTATAAATAAAAACTAAAAATTGAGTCTCATTAAAAATAAATAAGCCATTTTTAATCTTAATCCTATAAAATTGGATCTTCTTTCTTTTAAATCTTCAAAAGATTCTTTCTAACGGAAATATAGATTATTTTTGGATATTAATCCGCTTCATATTTAGCTTGTCTCTCAAGTACTTAATAAACTCTTCCGTAGCAAAGTTTTGTCTTTTTATTTAATTAGTTAAGCTTCAAATCTTTCATAGTTTTGCTGAGAATCTTAGATCTTTATTGATATAAATTTTTATGATACTAACAAGGAATCTTTTGATATATATATTCAAGAAGATTCTATAACTTGGTCTTAATCTCTGCTATTACATTTTCTTAGATACATACTTTAATTTTAAGAAAAAACTTTCGTTTACAAAACGAGATATTAGAGATTAAAAAATATTTAATAAGTAAGATTTTTTTATAATAATCATATCAAAAAAACGAACTTATAATAGTTAAAATTTAATTATTTTTCTTAAATAAAATTGAATGGTGTTGCCACATTATAGACGCAAATGAAATCAAAGCGATCATAAGTGGACGCTAACGCCGTCCTTCTTCAATTGTTCTAATAGCATCTTTGACTCTTTGTTTAAAGGATTATTTGAAATGTGTAAATCTCTTAATGAAGACAGCTGAAGTACGGATTCGGGTAGGGATGTAATATTATTGTCATCCAATGTTAAGAGTTTAAGTGATTTAAGGTTGTTTATTGACTCTGGGAGAGTTGTGAGCTGATTATCATCCAATGCTAAAACTGTAAGGCAAGTTAACTTAAAAATCGCATTGGAGACCCACGTTATCCTCCCCGCCAACTGCGAACTCGTAAAAATGGCTTGATCAAGTGATAACTTTTTGGTTTTTCCTTTAAATATATTCTTGATACATAATAGATACAACGAATTACATCACAAACGAAAGCTATTTAATAAAAATGAAAATTTTGGTTTCAAACGAGTTCGGAACTCGCGAAAAAGAATTTATAAGAAAAAGGAGGTCAACTTCCCCGTTTCCTTTTTTTTCTCCCTCTCAAGAAAAAGAAAACCCCCATTTAGAAAGGATAACCAAGAAATTACTCCTTTTCACCGAAGGATGCTACCTTTCCCAAGAAGAGTTCGGAAAACTCCTAAAAAATCGATACAAGAGAGCGTTCTTACACGATACGCTCAATATTTTTTATCGTGCTTCAAAAGACGCTTCAAAAGACGCTTCAAAAGAGCCTTCGGAGTTAGCGACTACAAATATCTACGAGCTTCAAAGCTGGTTTAGGTTGCAGAGAGCCGGGCTGAAACTGGAACGGGGATTTTTAGATAGATACAACCACTCTTATTTTAGGATCAAACAAAATCGATTTAACGCCAGTTTAACGCCTTTACAACAGCTTTGCCTTTTAATGTATGGAAATTGCAACCGATATCCTACGATCATCGGACCGAATCTATCAGACCTAGTAGACGAAATCACGCGTTTAGCTAAAGAAAGGGCAACCACTTACACGCCATACGTAGGATTCGAATATAAACCGCATTACCCAAATAAACTTGTGCCCAAGCTGAACGTTCAAGGAAAACACATCGGGAAAAAATTGTATACGCTCGTCTCCATGCTCGCAAAAGGAGAGATTAGCCTTCATACCGCAATCCGAAAAGCCCATAAGCTACAAGGTTCCCTAGCGAAACATACTTTTCGCGGAAAATCGTGCGACAGCTGTGGAAAAACGCTTACCTTGCGCGACCAGCGATTCTGTGAAAAAAGCAATCGTTATTCCTCGTTTTCAAACGGACCTTTCAAAAAAACTCTCTTTTATTATTGTAAAACGTGTTTTAAAACTCTCGAAGAAAAAAAAGGGCTGAACAAAAGAGAAGAAATAGCGTTAAAACGCCTCGAGAACCGTTTATGGATCAAAATACCTTTATTGGTGCACACTAACAATCCCACAACGGGATTTACCGTCAAAGAAGGACGAGTGCATACCCTGTTTTTGCGAGGAATCCCCTTGGAAACGTTCCCGAAGGAAATCTTACAATTTAAATTCTTGGAATACTTGCGCCTTGAATACGCAGGATTAAAAAGCATTCCTCCCGAAATCAACGAATTGTCCCTACTGGAAACGCTTTCGCTCGAGGGAAACGAACTATCCGCCCTTCCTGACTCCGTAAAGGACCTAAGGAAGCTTGACTGCATTTTTCTCTGTTGCAACCGTTTTCCACAAATACCCCCGCCTCTTTTCCGGCTCCCGATATTGAACATTTTATGCCTCGCCCATAACCTCATAAC
>WJKD01000077.1 GCA_014729315.1 Promethearchaeota archaeon
AACTATAGTAAATAACAAACCCAGTCATGTTGACAGGTCCTGCGGGTGTCGGAAAGGTTTCAATCTAACTATAGTAAATAACAAACAGGTAGTGAACTACCCACAGGAAGGGTGCTCCGGGCGTAGTGCAGATCGGGTGACCCGAGTACGCTCAGAATCATTCCCAATTATAATAGTAAAGCATTACTTTATTAAATTTTCGGTTTGAAATTTTTAGCTTTTTCCGAGTATTTTTCCAAGGATAACGCGCATCAAAGTCCCATCAGCAGATTTTTCGATAAAAACATTTGAGCACCTAAGCACCAACAAATCAAATTTTAAACGCAATCGTGAAATTTTAACTATAGGAACTTTTCTTTACTTCAAGGATATTACGGTAGGATCACACATCGCTCGAACTTTTCGCTATAGACCAAGTTGATTCGGATAATTTCTTATAAACAAATGATTATTGAATACTATACGTAAAGTTTTATTTAAATCTTTAAGGTTGTTTGCGAATTTTTATCGAAGGATCAATAATGGTAAGGAAAAAAAGCACAATTCAAGAAGAATAACTTCTCTTCGAACTTTTGCACTTTGTTCTCTCAGCAGTCCAAAAATCTTAGATTTAAGGGTCGAAGAGAAGACCAAGCTTTTTAGATTCTTTATGAGGATTGTTGGTATTTATTAATTGTATTAATTATTTTCTATTTTTAGAAAAAATAACACGTACTTGAGATTTTTTAAAAAAAAAGTCATTAATGAATTAAGAGGTTTTTAGAGCTTTTTTCTTAGGTCAATTCGTTAAATTCTCCTTCAATTATTTTGTAAACTTTTTGAGCGTGAGCTTCATTTTCTGCTGTGGTTATTATTTTGAAGCGAACGCCCACTCTTGGATCAGCGTTAGATCTATGAGAGCTTCCAGGAACCTTACCAGTAATAATCCATTTTTCTGAATCTTGGTCTTGAACTATTTCGTTTAGTTTTTTACCCGAGGATTGTTCCCATCCCTGATGGATAATTTTGTCTACATAAGCAATTTTAGATAATTGTTGAAAAATCTTCTTAGTTTCGGTATCAATAAACTCCTTACCGTCTGAGACAAGTTTGTCTCGTGGCTCTTTTGAAGATTTTGGTAATTTTTTTTCATCTGATAACGTACTATAGATTCGAAATAATATATGTCCAGCTTCATTTAAAGAATAAGTATCGGTCTGTTCGCTCTTTACGATAAAGACTTCCATATTTTCTTTATCTCTATTATCCTCCCATAGCTCCGCATATTCCTGGTATTTTTTTTGAGAAATTTCTTGTTCTAATGCAAAAATGTGATCCTTGTATTGTAAAAATCGAGGAAAATTAATGATTATGGGAAACGGTGGAAAATTAATCAAATTTTGGTGATTTTCGTGGATATAAAATATCGGCTTACCAAGGATCATTCCCAACATAGAGACGTAAGCAGTTTCAGCTTTAAAGCCTCCGGTTGCGCAGATTGCTGTTTTGCGTTTTTGTTTCATGGTTATATCGATAATCCCGTTAACTAGATTTTTAATCCCGCTTGTTCGAAATGTGTCGTAATCATAATTAAGTGCTTTAATCTTTCGGGTTTGAAATTTTGCGTTTGGAGCGCAAAAATTATCATTACAGAACTGAGAGAGCGCTTCTCCGCATATCTCACCTACAAGTGTATCGGAAATCAAGAACACCCCGCATACCATTTTTTCTTTTACATATTCTTGATCTATCATTTTTTGGAGCGTGTTTAATTCAGCTGAACTTCTCCTTATATCATCATTTTCATGATAGAAGTCTAAAAAGTTTCTGAGTTCCTTAATTAGATTTGGTTTCTGATTTTCTTTTTCTTTTTTAGACCAATCTTTGATTTTGTCTAAAGCATAGGGTCCAATTGGCACATATGTGTCAGATTCCCTTATTTTCTCTTTATATGCCTCTAAAATTCTATTTAGAGGGAAATCCTGTTCCAATATGTCTTGATTGTTTCGATAATAGTTAAGAGCTTGGGTTAATAAAGAAATTCCCGTAGTAAATATCAAATAGGTCCCTTTATTTTCAGTCTCCTTTTCGCTTTCTTCAAAAAGAGGGAATTTCGCTAATTTCTTAAATTTTTTAATATTGTATTCTTTTTCTTTTTTAGCATCGTAAATCATTAAGAGTATCTCTCCTATAATGCTTAGCTTACACAGTTGTTTATCAACATCCGTTCTTTTGTCAAATAACATGTCAATGAATTTTGTATCAATTTGTTCAGCCCATTCCTCCCATATATTCTCGCACGGATGGCCATTTGGCGAAGACTTTACAATAGTAATCAAATCTCTATTTTTTTCGATAATTCTCGTATTGGGGTAAATATTTGGAATATTGGGGAGCGTAATCATATCATCAAAAAGTTGATGATAATAATGTGCATTGACGTCATTGATTATCGCTAATAAAATGGTATAAGGAATCTGGGATTTATAACCTCCCGTTCCGATAATTTCTATATCGCAATTTTCTTTCTTAGCTCTATTAATTTTTTCTTGTAATTCTCTGGCAAAATTTACTAATCCCCGGTCTTTCATCGACATAGCGTCAGCCTTTAGCCCTTCTATTTTGGTGACAGATGTAGGATAGCCTCTTTCTTTTGCAAGATACAATCTAAGTACTTCAGCACAAACTTTTCCGATATAGGTATCAGTATAAAACAAATCAAAGGAAATATCGTCGGGATAATTATCTTTTTTGTTGAATTTATTGAGGGAATTAATCTCTGCACTCATCTCTCCCGCAAAGTTATCATTCTGCTTTTCTAGCAGATCGAACATTTCTTCGATAAGAGCCTCATATTTTTCTTGGTCATCTTGAAGGAGCGGTTCGAGATATCCCGCTAATCTAATTCCACTGATAAAACCATGTTCTTGCCTAATTTCTTCCCTATAATCACTCAATACCTCGTTAAGCTTAGTTAAATTACTTATTTCCGGGTTATTACCTTGAATAAACGCAACAAGATTAGTAAAAATTGAAGTTCCGACCGTTAGAAATATACATAGTGGCATAAAATCTCGTGTTTTGTTTTTTAATTTTTATGGATTTCAATTTTCATTTAAACCAAGTAAATCTACTTCTCATAGAACGTCTGCCTTATCGTTTTAATCTTTTGAAAAGTACATTTTACTTTTATTAATTAAAATTAAATTACTGTGATATTTAAACTTTTTTCATAAAATCATGAGATATTAGAAAGCTTTATAATTTGGGATAATTTATAAAATAGTGGAAGGATTGCGAATTTTTAATTGGTATAGTTTGGAAAGACAAGGCGGAAAGTGATTCGTTTATTTGCTAAGTCGTTTATTCATTTATTCATTTATTTATTCATTTAATTCGTTTGAGTAGTGTAATAATTCCCTAAAGGAGGTAAAATGGCAGCCCAATATATTAAAAAGGTTTTTATGGTCAATAAATATTTAACCTTAAAGCTAGTAGGAGGTACGACTCAAATTTATGTCAATGACATGAAATTTATGCAATGTAAGTTCCTCCTTCTCACAAATCCTCACAAGGATAAGCGATTAGAGTTGATAGAATCCATAGACGAGGCAGCTGAGGTCTTGAACAAAGGATTAGAATTACAACTTACTCCAAAACGACTTGGATTATCTAAGGAACAAGAATTTTGGGGCCATTGTTCTAATTTGCAGTCGTGGGCCGAGTATAATTACGATACAAGACTTCTCCACAGTAATCTTTCTTTTCCGTTATTAAAGGCACTCGATCAGGCGGGAGATCCCAAGGCAAGGAAGGTGTTTAAGGAAGAGATCGCCCTCAGGTTTTTGAGTAACTATTATCCGGTTTCGCAATTTTTAGCGAACGAGGGGTATCTTTTTTTTTTGAATAGAACGGAATTATTAACGCTTTACGAGCAATATAAGCTCGTGGTAAAAGGAGAAAAGACAGAACCTAATAAAGCCAGGAAGATTGACTTGTGGTATGCATTTGCTGCGTATTTCCTTCAGAAATTCATGTATCTCGACGCACTAACCGTGCTTGAAGAATCAATGGAAACTTATCCCAACGATGAGAAAATATGGAAAATGTTTGAAAAGGTCGTAAAAAACTTACATAAATCCGATGGTCCATATTTTCCGTCTTATCTATCGCTTGCCGAGATTAATCCCGATAATATTTCATTCTGGAAAGGGCTTGGCTATTATTATTTCTTTAAAAAGGAATACAAAAGGTCAGTACGAGCGTTTGAAAAGGTATCGACTTTTGAAAACCATTCGGTTTGTTGTAGACTTTTCTTAATTGAAAGTTATCTTAGATCGGGAAATATCGAAAAATCCATTATTCATAGTAAAAAATTAATTTCAGAATATCCCAATAAAATATCCTATAAGATAAAATTAGCGATGGTGTATCTTCAAACAACGTTTCCAAAAATAACTTTTTTGGAGATTTCCAAAAACTCTATTGTTCCTACACATCTTAATAGCACGAAAAGAACGCAAAAATCGAAAATAGAATACCGAAAATACCTTTCTAAAGCAATAGAGAAATTTGAAAAGCTTTCCAAAAGATTTCCAAGGAATTTAGGAATTCGGAGCCTGCTTACACATCTCTATATCTATACTCACGACATCTCTAATATCATAAAAAGTTTATTAATTATAATTGACGATTATCCGAAGGAGAAATCAAAAGAACGAGATTTTTGGGGTTTCTTTTTTACTTCAATAAAACCTCGCAAAGCAATTTCTATATGCAAGACGATAATTAGGTATCGTCCAGAAGAAGAATTTTTATGGTCTTTTCTTGTAAACTTATACTTAATTATAGACCAAGTGAAAAAATCAATAGAAACTTGTCAGCGGGCGCTTTCGATCCATCCCAAAGCGAACCACCTTTTTGAATTACTCGGCGAGCTTTATATATACGGCAAACAATACCATAAAGCACGGAAAATTCTTGAAAAAATTGTGGAAAAAACACCCAAAAAGATTGATGTACTTAACAAACTTTCTGAGATATACATTAAGTTAAGTTTCTTCAAAAATGCATTTATTGTTCTCAATCAAGCGTTAAAATTTGAATCCAGAAAAAATTTGACCTGGCAAAACCTAGGAAGCTTATATTACAAACAAAAGCAATATAAAAAAGCAGCGAGAAGATTTAAAAAATCGCTTAAGATATTTAATGGATCATCTCTATGTTATTACTACCTGGCTAAAACCTACGTTAACTTAGACCGTTTAGAAGACGCTTTACAAGCAATAACTACATGTATTTTGATATCACCTCAATTTGAAAAATTTAGAAAAACAAGAAAAAAGATCGTGAAAATATTAAACAAGCAACCCACAACATTTAATAAGAGGATTTCGAGAGTCGCATAAATAATCAAGAAATTAAAAAAAAATAGGATGGTATCGTTGTATGCCGACGATTTATCGTAAGAACAATAGAAAATAATCGTCCATCCCAAATTCTTTACCAGGCTTAATGCAGAAGTCTCCATATCTCGTCTTTAGGTCAATTAGGTCTTGAAAATCTTCGACTTCTACGGTCCAAAAATCGCCAATCCCAACTGATCCGTCAATAATATCTCGAAATTGAAGCCTAACTAAAACTGCTTCCGGTATCGGTCTTTCAGCCTCAAACATACGGCCCATTTTATAGGTTATTAACCTCATGTATTTCAAAATTCGAATGCGATCGCGTAACCCCGAAAATTTGATCAAATCAAAGAAAATCTTTGGTGTGATTTACGATGACAAGATTAATTATTTCAAAAGGATTATTTAAATCTTACGATTTCTAGGAAATCCCATCGATTTCCCATTAGCGGATTTTGATAGTCTTCTCAAACACGAAACTCGGGGAGATTTTTAAAGCTTTTTATAATTCAAAAACCAAATAATTATTATTGGGTTAAGACTTCGGTTCGAATTTAACCAATCTCCTATTTTATAGAAAACGATGAATGGCCAAGAAAAAGTAGTCGTGTTTATTGACGGACAAAACATGCTTTTCGGAGCAAGAGATACTGGAGTTGAGTTGGTGTATAATAAGATTAAAACTTTTTTTGATCGACAATTCAATGTAATTGGAAGAAGGTTTTATTCTGCTTACGAGGAGGGAAATGCCGGGCAGATGAGATTTTTCAAAGTAATTCTTGACCTTGGATATGAACTTAAAATAAAACCTCTCAGAGTCTACATAGACATGGTGGAACAAAGGAGAGAGGAAAAGAAAATTGATGTATGGCTTACGACTGATCTTATTAAGTTGGCTCACGAAGATAGGTACGACCGAGCTTTAGTGTTTAGCGGTGATACAGATTTCATTCCTGCCTACGAATACCTCCTCACATTCAATAAAAAAATTGGAATTTGGACTTGGAATAAAAGATGTTCCCGAGAATTAGTAAACTTTTCTAAAGATAATGAAAACATAGATCTGCGCTTGTTCGACGATATTTCTAATTTTATTTCGAACTAATCCTTCCTAACTCGAATTTATTTGATTGGGTAACCTACAAGTAATGTGAATATCAACGAACGATTTAGATTCGAAATTGAACGAATTTAAAAAAAAAAAATGGTTGATGCGCTTATCAACCAAGACATTGTATATCTACAGATTATATTCACGTAATATGTTTATAATCTGTACAAGACAGTATTTCAAGTTAATATATAATTGTTAGCCTATTTAAATCTTTTTCTATTCCATTATTCAATATAGTAGTATTTTAGTCCGAACTAGTCAAGTTATCTTTTAAGGAAACTACTGAAAAGAATCGAGCTCGAATTTTAAAGAGAGAGTTTATTTAAAGTTTTAAAAGAACCTAAAGTGTCTTTAATTATTTCAGGATCTATAAGTTTCGCAAATATTTCTAAGTTTTGCAAAAAATTACCAAGCACACTATTAAAGCGAAGGTTCTTTCTTAATCGTGAAATTTGAAAAATAAACCGTTTTTTCTTTAAAATCCTTTCTTTAATTTGGTTCCTATTCGGGGTGGTTTTCTTTTTTTCTTTAATTTCACTGTAGATTAAATCGTTTATGTTTTTGGTGCAACTTTCTAAAAATCCAATCGCTTTTTTATTCCCAAAAATTTCGCTAATCTGATCGTAAATTGAGATTATTGAAAGTAAAGCTTTAGAACCTTGTGAGTTGTTTCCTTCAATGTTATCTATATCTCGTTCTGAAAGAATTTCTTGAATAGTGGTGCAAAACAAAGTAACCATTTCCTCTTTTGAAAGAAAGTTCATGTAACCTCTCGCTTTTAAAAACTTTCGCACATTAAGATTTCCTTTGGCAAATCTCCTGGCGATTTCTTCCTTGAAGATTCTTTTTGCCTTTGGATCGCCCACCTCAGTGAGCCTTTTAAGTAAGGGGAAAGCAATATTACTATGCAAAATGCATGTGTTGTAATCGTTTTCTGCCCACGCTTGTATGTTGGAACAATGTCCTTGAAACTCCTCAAGGGGAGAAATCTTATGTCTTATCCCGCGAAAAGGTCTTGCTTCGGGCCCGGTAACAACTCTATTTTGAAACAACGACTTATTGTGGACTTCTATCGCCTCGTCAATCGATTCGATGTGGTTATACAGGGAAATTTTTTCGTATGGAATGGTAATCAATAAACGCATACATTGGGTGAATTTTTCGCCTTTAACATATACGTTCGTGTTTGAGCCCTCTAATTTCAGGGAAATATAATCGTTAACAACGAACTCCTTATATTTCATTGATTTATTGTTAATTTGGACACCTAGGTCTTCTCCATCCTTCCGTTTATTATCTTTATGTGCTAATACCCTTATATCTTCGGCATTTATTAGAAATTTTAAATTCTGCTTTCTTGTTTTCCTATTTCTAATTTCGTCGCTCATTTGAATTTTGGATTTTAAATTTCTTTTCATTAAAACCTCTTATAGAACTTAAAGAAAAGATCATATTTAAGTCTATCTCATAT
>WJKD01000853.1 GCA_014729315.1 Promethearchaeota archaeon
AATCTTGAAGTTGAGTTTATTGAACTTTTTAATTTATTAGAAAAGAAAATAAATGAAGCTTCGGAATTTGTTAGAGAAATTCGTAAATTATGAAATATCATCAATAAGATATCGGGAAAATAAATTTCAGAAGCAATTTTCCTATATCATCTATCTTTTATATTATTTGTTTAGGAATTCTTTTCTGCATGCTTAATTCCTTCTCAATGATTTCATTTAAAAGGTCCTCGCGTTCTTTTCCCGCAAGAACTTCCAATTTTCGAATTCCTAATGGATCCACCTTATTTCTTAATAATTTAATTTCTTTGTTTGTAGGTGGTACTGTTTCTTTTATATCGTCAGGTATTAACAATTCAAAACCAGTGGCTTCTTTTATATGTTGTAAAGTATTCCCAGGATGGATTGATCTTAACCTCACGCGCCTTGTCTGTTCTTCAAAATCTAAATAAGCTAAATTGGTAATAACGCATTGGGGTCCAGCACCTCCGCATACACTTAGTTTACCATCTGGAAATCCAACACCAGAAATGAAAAATAGCTTATTTGTTGGAACAAAAGTTCTATTATCATGTCTGGGAGTATACAGAAACGACCCTCGAGAATAAAACATACTAAAATCGGCTATTCCAGCGCATCCAGGCAATCTTACTTTTGGTTGAGACCATTCTCCGATACATATATTATTTGTATTACCATATTGATCGATCTGAGCTGGTCTAAACCATTCGATTGTCGTCAATTTTTCCGAAGGGAGAGATTCTAAGGTACATTCTCCTGAGCTTTGAAATCTGTAAGCTCGAGCAGTATTCATTTCCAAATAGAGCAATGATACTTGTCGAGGTTCAAATACAAAAGTATTCCCCATGATATAATGATAAATCGCTTTGGGAGCGTGAGTTAATTTAGCAAGAGTAAAAGCAGCCCACACCATCGGAGTTGCGACTCCAACAATCATCACGTCATCGTTTCTAACTTCTCGTGCCATTAACACGGTCATTAATTCGTCAATAGTGTAGTCTTTGTTTGATTCGTCCATTTGCTTAATCACCACCAATTAGGATTAAATGAATGAACAAATTAATAAAAATTTATAGAATAAAAGAAAATATTGTTGAATTTCAAGGTTTGTTTTTATATGGTTTCTGATCTTGATTAAACCCACTGTAAAATGACTGCAAATATAATGTGACACGATATAGCAATCAAAACGCTTGCTCCTGCTAATTTCTTTTTTCCTTCTAAGCTAAGATTGTCGTGTAGCCAGACAAGAGCAAAGTTGGGAATTGTCCACCAAATGAAGATAAAATACAAATTTGGAAAGTTCCAAAACCACCAGTCCCAGACTAATATTCCTGCAAAATTTAATATGATCTCCACTATTACTCCTTGAACTCCCCATAAGATAGGCATAAATATTCGATTTGGCATCCCAAAGATTTTCTTGTCTTTATCTTCGGGTAATCCTTTTACATTCATTAATCCAATGAGCGCAGCTAAAAATGCGATCTCTATGTTCCAACCAACATAGATTACGAATGCAGAATTACCCGGTGTTAACCATAGTGCGGAATATTGAGTAAAATGTAATACAAGGGCATTGATAATCTCTAGAACCACTCCGCTGATTGCAAACCAATATATTCCCATATAAACTGCCTCTTTATTGTCTTTTTCCATTTCCAAATTATAAATGTAGACAATGATGATAAGCAAGGGAATTACATACCACTGAAGATTATCTGTGCTTCTTAAATTATCCAAAGCTGTTTGAGCTGCTACAGTGACCATTCTTATATCCTTTTTTACTTTTTTTATAACTTGGTTAAAATAATTCAATATCACAATTAGGTTTTATTTTTTCTTAAACCTCAACTGAAGTCCCTTATTTATTGTCTAATAAAGATATTAAATCTATTATTTAATCTTATTTTGGAATTTACCCCGATAAACAAAAGATGTCGTTATTTAAATCTGAAAGAATCTGCGATTTTTAAAATCTAATATTGGTTTTTCAGAAATTTAAAATTAAGTAAAATATTGTTTAAAATCACATTGATTTTATAATAAATCGACTAAAAACAATACTAAATAAATTAGGGGAACATTATTGACTGAAAAGGTCGAAGAAAATAATCAGAAAAATAAGATTAATTCAATGCAAAAATATTCCATTTTTGTTTTTATATCTTTTGCTATGGGCGATGTTTTTGTACAATTATTTATTTACCTAGTAAGCGTACGAATCTTTGATTTTTACGAAAATGAAATCGGTTTAGCCACCGGAATTATTGCTATAGCTTTTGTGTTATACGCTATATGGAATATGGTCAACGATCCCATCCTAGGATATATTTCAGATACTCCGAAAAAATTCTGGAGTAAATACGGCCGTAGACTACCCTGGATTTTATCGGGTGGTATTGGGACAGCAATGGCGTTTATTTTGATATTTGCTGTACCGGATTTAGATCCACAATCAAACTGGTTGCTTATTTTTATTTGGCTTTTAGTTTCGGTATGCCTATTTGATACCTTATTTACCATGTTCGACACAAACTATACTGCGTTGATACCCGATAAATTTAGAACTGATAAAGTAAGACTAAAGCTAGCAAGCTTTCAAGTAGGGCTTGGAATCTTTGGAACCGTTCTTGCTGTTGTCGTGAGTCCTATGTTTATCGTATATGGAGATAAAACATCTTTTTTAAATATGGCGCTTATTATTGGGGTAATCGGAATTGCGTTAGTTTTGTTGCAATTTTACGGTGTATACGAAAACAAAGATATGCGCGAAAGACACGCGCAAGTCGAGAAAAAAGCTGAAAAAGGGTCCTTTATGGAGGTTCTAAAAGTAGCAGTTAAACAAAGGAGTTTTATAGGACTTTTAATACTCATTATGTTATATCAAACTACGGTTTCACTGTTATTAGGTTCTATACCTTATCTCGTTAGATTTATATTAAACGAAGAAGCAATTGTTGAATCTTACATATTACTCGGCTACATTGGAGCAGGGTTAATATCTGTGCCAATATGGGGCAAAATCGCAATGAGGGAAGGGAATAATAAACGCGTATTTATGATTGGAGGATTAATATTTGGAATAGGAACCATTCCTTTCTTATTTCTAAATAGCGTAATTTTTGCTATTTTAGTCGCAATAACGCTCGGTTTCGGGATGATTGGCTACTGGCTTTGTTTAAATCCGATCATATCTGATGTGATTGATGAGGCTATAGCAAAAAGCGGAATAAGACAAGAAGGGCTTTACATGGGAGTAAGAACCTTTTTTGGAAGGATAGCTATTATGCTCCAAGCGATTATTTTTGCGTTAGTTCACATTCTAACGGGTTTTACTCCTGGATCGGCGACTCAAACTCCTCTTGCTATTTTTGGCTTAAGGATTCAAATGGGGCTCATTCCTCCAATAGTAATGACTATTGGAGTTTTAGTCTTCTGGAAACTTTACGATTTAACGCCAGAGAAAAAAGTAATTATTAGAGAAAAAATAAAAGAACTTAAAGTTTAGAAGAATTTACACTCAAATCTGTTTTTTTCCTTTTTTATACTTTAATGGTGATTTTTTTTAATTTTTGAGTACTATTTATTCATATTGTAGGAATAATAAGTTTGCTCTCCATTTAATCCCGAAGTTTGCTTTATTCCAGTGAACAATCTCGCTTGCTTTGATGCGAACGATGAATATAATTAAATAAATGCTAGATTAAATTTTAAAACAACTAATTTATCATACGTCAGTTAAATAATAAAGGAGAAAACAATGAGTGATAGAATTAAAGATAATCAACAAAAAAATATAGAAACTGTGCAGAAATATTCTATTTTTGTCTTTATATCGTTTGCTATGGGCGATGTATTCGTGCAATTATTTATTTACCTAGTAAGTGTACGAATCTTCGATTTTTATGAAAACGAAATCGGTTTAGCCACCGGAATTATTGCCATAGCTTTTGTGTTATACGCTGTCTGGAATATGATAAACAATCCTATTGTTGGATATATTGCAGAGACCCCTAAAAAATTTTGGAGTAAATACGGGCGTAGGTTACTCTGGGTTCTTTCGGGAGGTATAGGGACCTCTCTGGCGTTTATCTTAATATTTGCTGTTCTGGATTTGGATCCTCAGTCAAATTGGTTAATTATTTTTATTTTGCTTTTAGTTTTGGTTTGCCTATTTGATACATTATTTACTATGTTCGATGCCAACTATACTGCGTTAATACCCGATAAATTCAGAACCGATAAGTTGAGATTAAAACTAGCTAGTTTTCAAGTGGGACTTGGAATTTTTGGAACCGTTCTTGCTGTAGTGGTAAGTCCTATTTTCATAGTATATGGAGATAAAACTTTATTCCTAAATATGGCGCTTATTATTGGGGTAATCGGAATTGTACTGGTTTTACTTCAATTTTATGGAGTATACGAAAACAAAGATATGCGCGAAAAATACCTAAAAATCGAGAAAACAGCTGAAAAAGGTTCTTTTATGGATGTTTTAAAAGTTGCTGTTAAACAAAGAAGTTTTATTGGACTTTTGATTTTTTACATGCTTTATCAGACTTTAGTCTCATTGCTTTTAGGTTCTATACCATACCTAGTTAGATTTATTTTAAACGAGGAGGCAGTCGTTGAATCTTACATATTACTCGGCTACATTGGAGCAGGATTAATATCTGTGCCAATATGGGGCAAAATCGCAATGAGGGAAGGGAATAATAAACGCGTATTTATTATTGGAGGATTAATATTTGGTATAGGAACCATTCCTTTCTTATTCGTAACTAATGTGCTATTTTCTATCCTAGTTGCCGTAACGCTCGGTTTCGGGATGATTGGCTACTGGCTTTGTTTAAATCCGATCATTTCAGATGTGATTGATGAGGCTATAGCAGAAAGCGGAATAAGACAAGAAGGGCTTCACATGGGAGTGAGAACCTTTTTCGGAAGGATTGCTATTATGCTCTAAGCGATTATTTTTGCGTTAGTTCACATTCTGACGGGTTTTACTCCTGGATCGGCAACACAAACTCCTCTAGCGATATTTGGCTTGAGGATTCAAATGGGACTTATCCCTGCAATAATAATGATTGTTGGAGCAATAGTTTTCTGGAAACTTTATGATTTAACCCCTGAGAAAAAAGAAGTTATCAGAGAAAAAATGAATGAGCTTAAAATTTAAAGTTAAAAAAAATTAAGCTATTCTACTTTTTTTTTAATATTATTTTTTAGAAATGATGAGCCCGATCTCCTCCCTTGTCATGGAGGTCGGTAAACTTTGGCTCATCCCCTTTCTTTATGATCATTTCAGCTACATCTCTCCCTCCAGCTGCGGTTCCAAAAACTCCCGCTCCTGAAGCACTAAATTGCCCAATATACCACAAATTCTCAACTGGTGTTTGATAGGGGAGATTTGATTGCGTTAAAGTTGGAGCAATACCTCCGAAGCTGTGTCTTGAAATATTTAATCTACTCTGGAAATCATGAGGTGTAATTATGACTCTAGTTTTTGTGTGTTCTCGGAGTCCGGGAATTATTTTTTCTGCCTCAATTAACAATTTATCGGCAAGTTCTTCTCTCTGTGTAGTCCAATCACCGTTTTTCAATTCATAAGGCGCTACCGTATAGACAGTTATTGCGTGCCTTCCCGGTGGAGCCATCTCCGGTGAATGCATTGATAATATGTATATAAGAAAGCCGTCCTTACCTTCATGAAAAATTCCATTTCTCATTTTTTCTATAGCTCCTTCTATATCATACGTCCTGTAATAATATATCAGTGGAATATCTTGATATGGTGTGGGATCAAAATCAACCCCAATGTGAACCATCAGCACTGATTCCATTAATGTAAGATTTTCAATATGATGAATAAACTCTTCAGTTAAATGTTCTTTTCCTATAACATCGTAAAATGTTTTAAACATTCCTCCACTAGTTAGGACTATATCAGCTTCTAAGATTTTACCATCTTCGAATTTAACCCCATATGCTCGGCCATCTTCAACGAGAATTTTTGTTACCATTTTTTTTGTAAATATAGTTCCTCCGTTTTCAGTAATATAATCAGCAAGAATTTTAACTAATTCCCCGCATCCGTTTTTAATATATTTGTAGGTTGGCATTTTATAACTACCACGATCGATAGGTACTCTCTTATCAAAAACGCATTCGGGATTGAATACTGGAACACCAAACGCAGAAAACTCGCTTGGTTTAACAACCATATCTGCAAGTATTCCTAAGAATACCGTTCTGAGCTTTTGATTAGAGAAAAAATGTTCTGTTAATTGAGCGGCACTCCAATCCTTGTATTTTTTTACTTTCAAAAAGTTAAAAAGTAGTTTAAGTTTATATTTCAACTTCTTGAACCCTTTCGAGAAAGGAATTTGGTTACCAAAGTAAAGTAACTTCATAATAATATCATGGAACTCGTAGTATTCGTCTAATCCTACGCTATCCTCTGGGAAAAGTTCTTTTAAACGCTCTCTTCTCCAATAAGGACCTTGATATTCTTCTGGGCTCCTTAGCTCAAAATCGATGAAAGATTGATTTCTTTCGTCTCTTATCAAGGTTAATTTATTATCTAGCCCCAATTCGGTAAGAATCCTGCCTAATTTCTCGTGTGAGGATAAGCCTTCCACGAGCATTGGTCCAAGGTCCCAAGCATAGCCGTCTTGATGAATAGTTGCAGTAACTCCGCCGATATGTTCAAATTGTTCGAATAAAGTTACTTCATATCCTTCCCTTACTAAATAGGCTCCCGCCGTCAAGCCAGCCATTCCGGTTCCAATTATTACTACTTTCATTATCCTATTTATCTTCGTTTAATTATATTTATGTTCTATATAATTTTGACCAAAAATTTAATATTTTGAAAAAAGATTATTTTACAAAGAAAATTCGTTGAAAAAATTCTCTAGAGATGAGAATAAAATAACCTCTCTTAATTCCTGGCAAGTTAAAAAAAGCGATGATTATTATTACATAAGATTAAAAAACATAAATGTGATTTTTGGCAATATTTTTTTACCTGGAAGATCTGGTTTGGAATGGATTTGTCCATTTAAAATATTCTTACACGAAATAACGAGATTAAAATCCGAATTAGGGATGTTTTTGGTGATTCTGTGATTGAAGAAATTAAAGAAGAAATATTAAGGACATCTGACTCTTTTTCTATAAAAATTTAATCCTCTTACGATAACTTGTTAGTCTACTTTCTCTCCACATCCTAATCATAATAAAATGTTTAATATTGTTTGAGCCCCTCCAACCGCCTCAAGATATTCTGATTGCGTTTTTAGGTCTATATATTCTTTTTTATAATCATCAAAATTCATTTTTAGATATTTTTGGATGTGTTTGGGATCAAAAGTATATTTGTCATAACAAGAAGTTGGGTGTGCTCCAAAAGGAACTTTAACTACTGCGGATGTGGTTTGCATTGGCAACTGAGCTTTACCTTTTAAATGGATGATATCTTCTAACTCTACAATCCTCTCACAGGTAATTATTGTTTTCTTAGCAGTTTTAGCCAAATCATCGTCAAGCCACACCGCTCCAGCTATGTTTCCGTTTCCATTTTCGTCTGCGTATGGCACATGTAGAATAGCCACATCCAAGTCGATTTTAGGAACAGCCATCAGCTGAGTTCCTGATCCTAAAGGATCTTCGAATTGTTTTATATCTTTTCTTATTTTCGGAAAATCTGTCCCAATAATTCCTTTTAACGGCATGAATGGTGATTTCAAATAGGATGCCTTTAATCCGAGAGCAATCGTAGCTTCTGTTTCTTCCGAAACTTTGATTTTACCGGATTCGATAGCTTTTCTATAATTGGGGGCCATTCCAAATACTTCCATACCAACAAAAGAGGCTTTTATCTCAGAAACGCATCCCGCACCAACAAGCATATCAATCTCAATACCCCCAACGAAAGTACATAACGTTAAATTTTTTTTTCCTTGTCTTATAATTTCTCTGCACAAGCTTACGGGTTTTCTCCAAAAAGACAGCCCTCCTATACCCACAATGTCCCCATTTTGAACATAAGCATCAACAGCTTCGCTTAACGACATAAGTTTGGAATCCATTTTTATCCACTCTTCCGTTAATATATAAAATTTTAGATATCTTTATATTTGAAATATTATTTTTCAATTTTCGTTTTTACAGAAGAAAAAGGTTATCATTTTAGGAACAGTTTTCTGAATCGAGCGTATTAACCCACATATGCCTTTTTTATAGAATTTTTTATTAATACTTTTGTAGATAAATTATATATAAGTTAGCTTATTGACCAAACTATAGAAAAAATAATTATCTCAAAAGGTTCTAATAATGAGTAACAAAAGATTAAAGCAAGGTTTAGTGCAAGTTTATTTTGGTCGAGGAAAAGGTAAAACAACTGCGGCATTAGGTCAAGGTTTGAGGGCAACAGGTCACGGGTTCAAAGTTTATTTAATACAGTTCATGAAAGGAAATACTAAGTATGGAGAAGTCGATGCTATTCATAAGATTCCCAATTTTGAAATCAAACAGTTTGGTACAGAGGAATTGATTGAGATTCCAGGAAAAATTGATTTGGAAGAAGGGAAGAAAGCCCTGGAGTTTGCTCAAAAAATAGTGAACAGAAATGAATACGATATTGTTATTCTGGACGAAGTTGGAGTAGCTATAGAAATGGGAGTAATAGACGTAGATGATGTGCTGGATATAATAACCAACAAGCCTCCTAATGTAGAGATTATCCTAACGGGAGGAGGAACGGGAAGAATTCATCCAAAAATCAAACAAGTCGCAGATTTAGTTACTGAGATGAGGTTAGTTAAGCACTATTATAAAAACCAAGGAATTAATGCCCGATACGGAATAGAATATTAGACCAATATTATGTAAAATAAAAAATTTTTGGAGAATAGTCTACTAATTGTTTTTTATTATAAATCGAGATCTATAATTCTTGCTTTTATATCTTCCAATTTATCTGGCTTAAGATCGTAAAACCTCCAAAATATAATTGTAGCTATGACTAAAAAGAAAACGGGAATTACTGCCATCGAAAGCCGAATTCCCCAAATTGCTAATTCGCTCTGAGTTTCAGCACCCTCAACAAACCCTGTTATATCGTGTACAACAGCAAAAATAACTGCCTGTATTACGATTGATAAGCGATTGATAAAAAGAAAAAAACCATAGTACATTCCTTCGTTCCTATCTTGAGTATTTGCTACAGATTCGTCAATTATATCCGCCAATACTACTGCTCGAACAATAAACATCCCCGCAATTCCTATACCCCATAAAAAGAGAATAATTATCCATCCAAAAAGATTATTTATAAAAATCATTGGTAAAGCGAAGATCGACGACAATATTGCCGTCACAATCATTACCTTTCGATTATCTTGCTTTTTTCTTGCCCACCAAATCCATAAAGGTATTGAAATTAAGCTACCTAAAAGAAATCCTCCCATGATAAGTGAAGAGGTGGCGGCAGGTTCTTTAAGGATATATCTGATTCCATATTGCATTGAGGCTAATAAACAAATTCTAAGAACAGCATAACCTAAAAATAATATTACAAATGCAGTAAAATTTTTCTGCTTAAAGGCAGAGAAAAATGTTCCAAAGAAGGAATTTCTTTTCTGTTTTCCTTTCGAATCCATTTGCGCTCTTAAATATCGTTCAATTGTTCCCTTATCCTCACGCATTCCGGGAATCATGAATATAGCTGCAATGAGAGCAACAATAACCAAAGCCCAGGCTTGATTAATAAAGGATTCCTTCACGCCATAACTAACAAATAAAGGAGGTATCAGTGAACCGACTGCTATACCTATATAACCTAAACCCATATTTATTCCTGATACTTTTCTACGCTCATCATCGTTGCGAAATTTATCCGCAAAAAGAGCTGAAGAATTTACAAAAACGAATGAAAATGCAGTATCAAACAAACAGGTGGTCAAGACTAACCAAATAAAAAGACTCCATTCTCCTTGTTTTGGATCAATGTTAGGGGGAGTAAATAGTAATATGTATGTTAAAATTGCCGGTATGATCGATGATATTATCCATGGAAAGCGTCTTCCCCATTTTTTGGTAAAAAAGAACGGACGATCGCATATAAACCCTACGAGAGGATCATTTACAGCATTCCAAATAGCAT
>WJKD01000854.1 GCA_014729315.1 Promethearchaeota archaeon
GTATATATTCCTTATAAAGAAAAGGTTACTGAATTTTTTTCCAATTACGATCCTTATCAAGAATCGTTAGAAGAGAAAAAGAAGATAGCCTCGATCCTTTTAAATCCCGATATTTATGATTTTTTTGCCCTACTGAGAAGTAACTACTATATGATCGATAAAATTCCAAAAATATTTTCTGATTTTGCTGTTGCAGAAATATTATTAGATAATCTTAAGAGACTGAACGTAATTACTGAGATAAAGGACAAGAAAGGTCAAGTTTGGATTGTTTTGCTCACTGATATCGAACCTTTGATTATTTTTCCCGAGTTTATGCTTCCAAACATTAGAAAAGCTTATAAAGGCCCAGACAGAAAAATTTCCTACGAAATAGCAAAAAAAGCTTACGATTTACTCGAGGTTACTTTTCCAGAGGAGATAGAATTTTAAAATTATTTGTTTTAGCGTAATTTTATGAAGAGTTGATTATGAAAAATGTATTTATTTGAAGAACAAGATGTTGTAGATGTTAAAATAACGTGTAAAATGTGTTTGAAGGAAATCAAATTTCCTATTTCAGCTGAAGACTACCAAAAAATTGAAAAATTTCCGTTTAAAAGAGAAATAATTCACGGAACACCAAAGCATAAGTTAGTTGTTTATATTAATAAAAATTTAGAAATCGATAATTTTAAGCTGGAGGATATTATAGACGAGGAAGCTGAAAGGCAAAAACAGCAAGAAGAACTAACCAGAAAAGTCCTAACTAATATTGGTCTCACCACAGAGGAGGTTCAGTTATATTTTAGAACGACTGGACGAGACGCGATTTCCCTTGGTGAACTTTCCCTTTTAATTGATAAGCCAAAAGACGAGGTAAAAACTATCGCGGATAAATTCGTAGAAAAGGGTTTATTTAAAGAAATCGTGGGTGCCACACCCCATTATTCCGCCTTACCTCCATATGCTGCGCTAGTTGGACAATTGGAGGAATTTGCTTCGTATATTAAGGATCTTAAGGAAAAAGCTCCAAGCGATTTAAGATCCTCCTTTTCTCAACTTGAAGCGCAAGCAGACGGTATTAAAAATCTTAAGGATTATACCGATTTTATGTTAGATCTAAAGCAAAACACATTATCAAAACTATCGGATCAGAGAAAAGCATTCGATCAAACCACAGCGGTAATTGACGAAATTAAAAATCTCACGAGCGTTGTTGAGAAACTCGAAAGTGATACAAAAGAGATAATGGCTACCCAAATTGATGGTGTAACAAATCAATTTAAGAATATTAACGAGAAAATTACGAATAGTTTGGATTCTGAAGTCCAAAATTTAACAACACAATTTAAAACAGTTAGCGAAAAAATATCTCGTAGTATGGACGGTCAAGTAAAAGCTTTGACCTCCCAATTTGAAGAGATTAGTAATTCTATTTCTGAAATCGTTGAAGCTCAAGTATCAGGGCTTACATCTCAATTTGAACAAATGAAAACAAGAATTTCAAGTAATCTTCAGAAATTAAGATTGGGTGTTCTCCAACAAGCAGTCGATCAAGTAATTGAGCGAAGTTTTAGCGATTGGATTAGTCATATCAACGAAAATCTGACACAAAAATTGGGAAACATTGAAAAAATCGCAACGGACGGATTAGTAAAAACCCGAATTGCCTTAAACCGGCAAATTAGCGATATTAAATCACTCCAGGACGAGGGACTTCAAAATACTAAGATCATTCTTGAGAGTCAAGTTAACGAGATACAAAAAATACAAAAAGAAGGTATTGACCAGTTAATCGAAAGAATCAACGAACAACTTATTGCAAGATTAAAAGAATCGCTTGATCAAACCATTAATAATGTAAGTGGAATAACGAGCACAACTTCGAAAACAAGTGAAAACATAAAGAACATCTTCGAAGATATTAGTCAAAGTTTTAGTAAAGCAATCACTATGGCAGACGAGAAACTGGGCGGTATTTCTGAAAAAGTATTCGAATCTTTTGATGATTTAAGAGATATATTTTCCACCAAAATTATCAATACACTTAACGAAACATTAAACGAAATAATAGACCGAATCGAAATGAGCGAACAGGCGACCAGACAATTCTGGGAAAAAGCAATTTCTGGAGGAGGGGCTGCTGGTCTAACGATGACCGATGTCTGGTTTATTCAATCTCCAGAGGGTGCTAAAGCGCATATAAACGACGAATTAGTAAATGCTAAAATGCGTGTATTAATCGTTGCGCCTCAAATAACGGATGTGAGTCTAAAGGCGATTCAAGCGTGTAGATCCCACATTAATATTAGAATTGCTGCGAATATAGATATTCATGATGATGAACATATCTCAATCCTCAACGAATTAGATAAATTGGATAATGTAACATATAGAGGTCGAAAATTACAGAACTTATGGGGGATTAATAAAGATTACGAAGAAGTCGTCGTGTGCGTGTTGTCAAAAAAAGAAGTTGGTGGCCTTGTAAAAACAGAGATTGCTGGTATAGGCAGTATTATACAAGAACACATCAAGATATTTGTCCCAATATTAGAAGATGCTTGGATGGGGGCTCAGAAAGACATCTATCCAGGAATCAGATCAGTCGCAGCTAGTCATCCTTCAAAAATTCAACCAATATCACAACCAAAACCTCAACCGGAATCTAAACCAAAAACCCAACCAGGTAATAAATCAGCCCAACAAAAAACGCAAAAACCTAAAACGCCGTTAAAGACTCAACCAACACCTCAGAGAGAGCATGAACCTCAAGGTTCACAACCTATCGAGGAAAAATCACATACTGTATCAACTCAACCGAAATCCCAATTTATCTCACAGTCAAAACCTGCTGAAAATATTAGTAGACCAGAACCTCAACAACCGATAAAATCTGAACCAAAACCTCAACCCGTTTCACAACCTCAAAGCTATGGTAAAGAATTGTCAGGAGATAAAAGTGTTATATCTGAAAGTTTCAACGAGATTCTCCATAATCTTGAAAAATTTACCGGTCACGAAATTTCAACTAAATTAGACAATCTAAAAAAGCGTATCGAAGAAACCATCGGTTATACTGGTATTTTAAAACCTATGAATCTAACAATAAACACTCTAAGATTTAACAAAAATCGTTTAGATCCAACTTATATCACCCAATTAAGAAATAAAATTGAATTTTGGTTAAATAAACTCAATCTTTAGCAATCTGCGTATTTCTAATTAGCATGGTTTTCTTCTCTAAACCTTTATTTTAAAACGATATAATTCATATAGTATAATTTACTTTCCTAAGTATAATGAATAAGGGGATTATAACTTTAAAGTCTTGCAAGTTTAATGATTACATCCACCACGTTGATTTAAAGGAGTTCGGAACTAATCGAATTTTATCTGCATTTATAGCTGAATTTGACGATCAGACTCTTTTTTTAGATTGTGGTTCGTCTATAGAAGAAAAAAGGTTGATTAGATATTCAAAAAAACATAATATCCCTCTCTCTAGTGTTAATTATCTAGTGACCAGCCATCATCATTTCGACCATACTGGTGGTATGTGGAAGTTATACGATAGAATTAAAAGGATTAATCCTGATGTGAAAATTATAACTAATCGTCAAACTAAAAACTTATTAAACGATTACGAATTCCATCTCAACCGAGCCAAACGCACATTTGGTAATTTTATAGGCGAGATGAAACCAATTGAAGAAAAAGCATTTGAATTAGTAGAACCAGAGGATAATTTCCATAAAAATGTTAAATCAATAGGAATTCTTAAAGAGTTCCGATTAAGAGACGAAATGATAAAGTTTGCGATCTTAAAAACCCCAGGACATACTCCCGACCACCAATGCCCCCTTTTTATAAAGAATGGAAAAATAGATTTTATTTATTTAGGGGAAGCAATAGGAACATTATATCATTCAACAGAATTATTGACAATGCCAACATCTATGCCTGTGTTCTTTAATTATGACTCCTATATGGACACGCTAAGTAAACTCAAAAGATTAGAACCTCTCAACGCTGGATTTTGTCATTTCGGAATTGTCAGTGGAAAAAATAACATCAAAGCATTAATTACGGAGCACGAGACTTTTATGAAGGAGTTTAAAGAACGTATAATAGAGGCTTATGAAGAAAAACCCGAAACTAGATATGTTTTCGATAAAATTATGCCTTTTTTAACACCAAGGACAGATTTAGTCGGAAAAGATCATCCTATCATGCAGAATATTGTGTTAGGCGTTGTTTATGGGATGTTAATGGATTTAGGATATAGAAATAAATAAAACGTAAGGTTCTCGTTAGAAAGGTTTTATTTTTATTTGTATAGGAATATTTATATTTTTTCTTTATAAAGATTATTTAAATATAATTTTTCAATCTAGTGATTTTCATGATTAAGGGAATTCTAACATTCAGGTTTGATTTAAATCCCCAAAATAATGGGCTTATCAACCCAAATTTCAGAATTATTGATTTTGCTTTTTCAAATAAACAATATTCCCATAATAATTATAATAAATTAATTACCAAAAACGATCTTTTCGGAATTTTTTATCATCATACATCTGGTTATCAAAACATCTCTAAACAATATTCTAATTATTACTTAGGAAATCTAAAACAGACTCCTTTCAAAGTAATATCTTTTTACGAGCAAGATAACAATGGAAATCA
Organism: Promethearchaeota archaeon; assembly: GCA_014729315.1. Next base: position 4,672 of record WJKD01000854.1, read on the forward strand.
ATATATCGCTCTTTCGGTATTTGACTTTGACGATGAACTCGAATTATATTATGACCTGATAAAAGATTTGGGTCAGAAACTAAGTGATTTATTTAATAAATATAGAAGAGCAAAAATATCTAGAGATCTTAAATTAATTGAAGTCGCAAAAGAAAATATATTAGAAGAATTAAAATTTACGATATTCCAAGTAGAAAGATTATCGAATCTAACTCAACTTCAAAAATTAGCTCTCATTTTTCGTGGAAAGGAAAGAACTGAGATTCTCGAGCAACTGAGAAGTAAACCTTGTTCTAAATCCTTTTTAAAAGAAAAAATCCGGAATATGAATCCTAATATCAATTTTGACATTCTAATGGAACCCTTTTTTGAATTAAAGATTGTTAGAAGGGAATGGATCTCTGACGGGAAAAAAAAATATGTCTCTAAAACCGATGGTGAGCAGAATAGCCAAACAAAGCTAAAGAAAACTGAAGAAGCGGAGCGTGAGATTGTGATGGAAGAGGGGGAATATTATTTTTTAGTTAAAGATATTCTTATCGCGCGCGGACCCAACAAGGCTATAGTTCAATCTATCAAGGGTTCTGGGAAAGAAGAGTTATTTAAAAAATACAAAGAATTAATTGATAACTATTTCGAGTCTTATGATCCTTTTTCTCAAACACAAAAAGAAATAGTTGATTTATCTTCCGTGTTATTAAAACCAGATTTATACGATTTTATTTCACTAATGAGAAACAATTTTTACCCTTTAGACAAAATTCCTAAGATCTTATCACCTTGGGCAGATTTTAATTTTATTTTAGAAGAATTATCCCGGCTTGACATAATAACAATTCTTAAGGATGCAAAGAAAAGAAAATGGTTAGCTTTACTCTCTGATATTAAACCTTTGATTATTTTTCCAGAATTTATTCTTCCTAATATTAGAAAAGCCTACATTGAGCAGAAAATATCATTTGAAGTAGCTCAAAAAGCTTACGATCTTCTCGAATACACTTATCCAGAAAAAGTCGATTTTTAAAACCTTTCTTAAGTTTAAGTTCAGTTATTTTCCCTAAGTCTGTTATCGTTTTTTAGTATTTTTAGGGCCTTTAATGCGCTTTTTTCCTTATCTTTTATTTCTAACATAAGATCAAAGTCGTAATCGTTTGTTTTTTCAACGAATTCTTTAAAATGAATTATATCTATCGAATACGCATGACTACCTGAACTTTTCCCTTCTTTTTGACTACTGTAATGTAAAATAGGTAATCCATCTTTTGCGTTCCAAGTATCTATCACAAGATTCAAAGCCTTAAGCATTGAAGTCTGATGATTATAACATTCATGATGAAAAACATCAAAAATTATCGGGATATTAATTATATTATAAATTTCTAAACAATCGTTAACATGATAACTTTTATCGTCGTTTTCAATTACTAACCTATTTTTAATTGCGTTGTCAAACTTTTTATAACGTGATATAAATCGATTAATACTTTCTTTTTTTTCATTATAAACACCACCAACATGAACTTGAACTTTAGCACTTTGGTCTAATTTTAATAAATCTAACACTTCTATATGATATTTTAACTCTTTCAGACTCCTTTCGAATACATCCTTACGTTTTGAATTCAAAACAGTATATTGACCAGGATGCATCGTTATTCTCATATTATTCTTCTTTATATAATTTCCAATTCCTTCGAATTTTGTTTTGAAGTAATCTTTCCAGTTAAAATTCATAACGGGATGCGAGGCAAAAGGAATGAGGTCAGAAGTTATTCTAAAAAAATAGAGATTATGGTCAACATTAAATTCTAAAATTTTCTGAAGACAATCTAAATTCCCACTAATAGTTTCTCTAATTCTTTCTTCGGAGTAATTTCTTAGACGAAAAGTTCGACTACTTCTACATTTTAAAGAAAGGTTCACGCAAGGATAACCAATTTTCATAATCGGAAAAATTAAATTTTAACTAAATTAATAAATCTGTTTAAAGTGATAAGTGATCTAATAATTATATTAATCATCTTTTCAAAATATTAGAAATCGTGGACTAATACCATTGTTAAATAACTGAATCTCAAAAATAATTTCTTATCTAATCATTTTTGGTTATTAACTAAAAAAATTATAATTAATATTATGATTATAATCACTATTAATGAAAGAGAATGTTGAGCGATTTGACATTTGTATTGTTGGAGCAAGTATTGCCGGAAATTTTTTAGGTTATCTTCTTTCAAATTCAAATCTTAGAATCGCAATAATTGAAGAACACGATGCTATTGGATTACCATTCCAATGCGCAGGGATTGTCTCCCAAAAATTGGCAAAATTAATTAAATTAGATGATTCTCTTGTCTTGAATAGGGTTAAAGTCGCCAGACTTGTCGCACCTTCTGGAAAAACTATCACTCTTTCGGGAAACGAAGAACCTTATATTATTGATCGAATTGCTCTGGATCGATGGTTTTACGATAAAATTAAAGAAAATCCGAACATCAAATATTTTTTGGAGGAGAAGTTCCAAAAATTTGAATACTCAACCGAAAATAGCTCAAAAATCGTATTAATAACTACAAGTAAAAGAAAACTAAAAGCAAAAATATTAGTGGGTTGTGATGGCCCTCTTTCTTCCGTTGCTCATTCTTTAAAGATCAGAAATAGAGTTTTATACGCGACCCAAATTCGGATTAAGGCTAATTTCAGTAAAAACGAAGCTTTAATGTACTTTAATAAGAGATGGAAGGAGTTATTCGGATGGGTTGTGCCCGAAGGGGATAATCAAATCTATAGAGTAGGTCTAGCTTGCTCAAAAAATGTAAATAAGAACTTTAAAAAATTTTTAAAGTTAATTAATGTCAATATTGATGATAAAATTGACCAGCAAGGTGGGCTGATTCCCTACGGAAAGTTAAACAAAATGGCATTTTCGAAC
>WJKD01000855.1 GCA_014729315.1 Promethearchaeota archaeon
CAAAAGAAGAGAGCTGCTCTAGCTGGATTACTTGTTTTGAAGCCGAAATTACTCGTTCTCGATGAACCGTTTGCGAACCTGGATTTTAAATCGATTTACAATCATCTTGAGATAATAGAGAAACTAAGAAAGGAGAATAACATGACCATCTTATTTACTTCTCATAATTTATTTTTTGTAGAGAACTGGGCAGAAAGAATGCTCCTTTTGAATAGTGGCAAAAAAATATTTGAAGGATCGCCCCAAGAAGGCCTCTCTTTACCACAAGTGCAAAAAACAATGGGTTCGTATCAAAATATAAAAAACTTGATAGATAAAAGTCGAAATATCTAATTCTTAAATATTTATCGTGTTTTTAGGCATTTGTTATATTTTCTTTATTTAAGCAGTATTTGGTGCTTGCAGTTGTCATCTTTATCCTTCCGGTATTTCATTAGTTCGTAACTCAAATTCGGATTTAATTCTTTTGCGACCTTATTTAAAAATACGAGTGGCCCGCTTCGACAAAATTGCTCGGGGTCAATCCCAATTATTTTTGCGGCTTCGTAGATAGGACATCGTTCTATTTGGAAGATAACCGAAAAATTACTCTGAGTATCTGGATCCACGCCCATCCCTAAACTTTCGTGAATAGTTGTTAGTTGCGAAAACGCAGCCTTTGCGTCAAATTGATTCGTCACAGCTTTTTCTTTCATCAATTTACCTTGTTTAGCTGCCAATTCTTCGCTCATTTTTGTGTTTAGATCCAAAGCCTTTTGGACTCCAAATTCGTCGGAAACCGTCTTGAAATACGCATTAAAGAAAATAAAAGCGTTTTTTGCTCCTCCAAATAATTCCATATATAACATGACTTTTATAGATGATTCTCTTTATAATTTTTCTCTTTTTTAATTTCTATCTAATTAATATTTCATTTGATTTCAAAGATTGTAAAACCGTAAAATTTCAGATTCAAATAAGAATAATTTGTATAAAAATATATCTAGAGTTTTTCGATTTCTCTTCTTGTCTTTCTTTCGTAATATTCCGATTAATTTCGTGAGTTTAGTTCTTGTATTAGAACTGTCTTCATTTAAGATGTCTTTAGCTTCAAATGATTGATTTTCCAATTTTTTTCTTTTCGGAAAATTCAAATAAATTTAAACTATAATTGTTATATAAATAGGGGAATAACCTTGCATCTCGTACTTACTTTTTTTCACAGATTTAAAGGTCCAGAAATAATTTTCAGTTATCCGCTTGGATTAGAAAGCGAGATCGAAAACAAAATTATCAGATTTTTTGATTTAGACTTAGACGAGACCTTTTTCGAAATAATCTTGATTAATCAACAACAGAGAATTATCAATCTTTATTTCGAAATTTATTCGAAATGGGCGCGGGGCAATGTTGAGATGTTAATGCTCTCGATGATAGTAAACCAAAAGTTCGAACATTTTAACGAGCAAATGTACGATTTCCTCCGAACAGCTAAAAAGATGATTGTCGAGACAGAAGACATCTACAAAGCATTTTACAAAAACGACGATTTTTACGACAAAGACATGGAAATCGATATATATTACGAAATTTTAAAAAAGATCCTCGTGGAGAGCATAGATGGCTTAATTAAGGTTATTTAAATTTTTTTGAAAAAAGATTTTTCATTAAAAACAACCGAACAATTATTTTAATTTCCTTTTACCGATATTTTACAGATTATGTAAATCGATTTCTACTGATAAAATAGTACAAATAATTTTATTATTATGGAAAGATATATTATACTGGGAAGACGATGAAAGAACATCGCGTATTTATCGAGGTCTTTTCCGATCGTATACGCCTAAACGCGTGAGATGACTAAAAGAGCAAAAAAATACGCACATCTCGAGTTTAATAATCAGCAACACGACTGCAATATATAAATGGGCTCTTTATCGAGTAAAGGTTAATCCAAACGATGAGACTAGAGTCAGCAACCCAGGTTGCAGACATGATTATGTCCCCACACGCATAGAAATTATTGCCTTACACGAGAGAACGGTTTTGATTTATGGTATAATCCTATAAATGAGAAAATTGTGTTAGTGTGTAGGCTACAATATATGCTCCTTTCTTTTTTAAACGAAAATTAGCAAAGACAAAATTAGTGAAGTCCCAATGGATCTGGGCTAAACAATTTTTTTAATTCCTCGCCCATAGCTCCCTCTTCCTTGCCGAGGTATCTAATTAAAATGGAAGCGACTTTAGGCGACCATTTTTTTAAAAGGGCGCGAATAAAACCTATCTGTACGTTTAGATCTGTTGCGACGCATAAAACTCCCACACCAGCCTTTACGGAAAAGATCATACCCTGATTATATTCCGTAATTTGAAGGTTTATATCTCCGTATCCCAAGACAAGACCTTGCTCCTCTCCTGCAGTAAACACCGCACCTCCTATTGCCCCGATTTTATCGATTGATATTTCGGCGTCTTTACTAAAACTAAATTTAGACTTACTTAGCACGGTTATTCCCATATCGTCGATGATCAAGGCATATTTTATACCTGCTGTGCTATTAATGATTTTTGTGAGAATCTTATTTAATATCTGTTCGTCTTGAGAGTAACTCAGCTTGTGATCACCTGGTTTTTTCGTATATCAAAAATCATGTAAGGGAATCTTTTTATTTTTTAATTTTTTTTTAAATTACTTTTTCTTTCGTTTTTATATATCATTTAAAGTATATTAACTAAATGATCCCCAATGATGTCTTATTCAGATATATAATTCATGTTTAATAAAGCCTTGTTGCATAAAGTATGTGCTTACAACCGCAACGAATAAAGTTTTTGACATTATTTTCTGTTTCAAAACAAGGTTTGATTTTCGATAATGCTTTTCAATTGTTTAAATCGATTGATATAATCGTATGACTTCTCCAATAATAAATACAACCTAACATTTTTGGTTTTATCTAATGCTCGCATTACTTTCATGTAATTCGAATCCGTTTTGATATAAGAGTCGTCTTCCTTAATAGCAGCTAATGCCAGATGGTTTTCATGAATGTGAAAATTATCCACCGCCTTCGATGCTATTGGAAAGCCATTTCGATCGCATAAAACCCCTGCTACAAAATTTGGAAAAACATTTTTTATTTGTCCTAAAAACGAGTTTAAATCTTCTTGATTAACTAATTCTTTCAGAATTCTCACCGTACAATCTTAAGTACCGATATTTAAGAAAGAATAGTAAAAAGCCATCATAAAATGATATATTACGAAGATATTACGGTCTTTATCAGCATGATAGCAATAATGGTTGATAACAATTTTACACTAACAAAACTTAATATAGAGCGAAACGAAAAGATTTTGAAAAAATAGAAATAGTTACTTTCCTTCAAAAATGTTCATGACAGCGTTAATAAGACGACAAATTTGCTTCCTCTTGTGGAATCTCCTTTAATTCTATCTTCGACCCATATCGACCCGTTGTAAGATTTGATTATCTTTTTTACTAAGGATAATCCAATACCCATTCCTCCCGTGGTTTTATCTTTATCAGGGCTTCTATTAAACACTATAATTTTCCTTTCTTCTTCTATACCGATGCCATTATCTTCAAACTCCATCCTCAAATCTTCCTTTTGGTTCTCGTTTGTTCTTAAAACTTTAATCCATAACTTAATTTGATCTCTTTCGTTATGGACAATTCCATTAATCAATAGATTGTCGAAAACATCTAAAAGTAAGTCGTTCCCTTTTACAGCTAATGTATCCTCCGGAAAGTATAAACTGAATTCAATGTCTCTTCCTTTAAATCGTTTTTTAATGTTTTTTATTGATTTTTTTAGAAGTTGAATCGGATCGACGGATTTTATGGTATGCTCTTGCTTTTCAATCATCGATAATTTTCGCACATTTGATATTAACAATGCTCCACGCTCCGCTTGATCTTTAATGGTGTTAATCATTTCTAGGGTTTCCATTGATTCGCTCTCTTTGTTCTTCCATAACTCCATCAATTGCGTAGACGATTTAATGTTATTTAAAATATTTCCCATGTCGTGAGCAAGTAAATCTTTGTAAAATTCTGCTCTATCGTAGGCACTTTGTATCCTTTGTTCCATCTTTTTCCTATTAGTAATATTACGAGTTATCGTTAATACTGTTTTCACGTTCCCATCGTCGTCTAATTCGGGAATTATTTTGTTTTCGTAATAGTCCATGTCCCCGTCTGGCGTTGGATAACAAACTTCGTACCTTTTTTCTTTCCCAGAATTAAATACCGATATTAACGCCTTTTCCCAACCATTAACGACAGATTCCGGCATACCTAATTCCCTATTAGTTTTTCCTAAAAACTCCTCTTGCTTTATACCTAATTCCTCCTCTACAATAGGATTTATATAAAGATGTCTTAAATTTTTATCAAATCTGGCGATAGTGTCAGTGCTCATCCTTAGGATTGTATCTAACTGTCTTTCTGTCTTTCTTCTTTCCGTAATGTCCCTAGCGATTCCACAAATGCCGTAAACCTCTCCTTCTGAGTCTTTCAATGGGACTTTTATAGTATGGAAAGTATGTAGAATCTCCCCAACGGGCTTTGAGGTGATTTCCTCACTAATATTCCCTTTAAGAACTTGTTTATCTTCTTCAATTATGCGCTTAGCAACCGACTCTCCGAAGAGTTCAATGTCAGTTTTGCCAAATAATTCCTTTTCCTTAATATCAAATAATTTTTCCATCGCTCGATTAATTTTAGTATATTTTAACGATGTATCCTTGATAAAAATACAATCTTCTGCGGTAGAAAATACTGTTCTGAATAATTCTTCGCTTTTTTTTAACTTTTCTTCTGCCTCCTTTCTTTCAGTTATATCTTGCACGAAGGCAAAGCCAAACTTTGGTTTTCCCTTCACATCTCGGATAATTGACCCTGCAAGGTCAACCCATATTGTTTTTCCATTACGATGAATATAGCGCTTTATCATGTTATATCCATCTCTCTTGTTAGCCCACATCGCTTGAATAAGTTTCCATTCTTTTTCAAGATCCTCAGGATGAGTGAAATCTCCAAAATTCAAATCAAGTAATTCATCACGAGTATATCCAAGCATTTCTGCGATCGCTTCATTACAGTCAATTAAGTGCCCCTCCTCGTCAACTATCCCAATACCTATGGGTGAGCGATGAACAACTTCTCTAAACCGCTCTTCGCTTTCACTTAATTGCTTTTTAGCGATTTTTTGATACTGAATTAATTTCATTAGTTTTATGTTATTATAGCTCAAGTTAGATATAATTGAAGCGAATTTGGTGTAGAAATCCATTACAGTCTTAACTTTTTCTCTACTCCATCTCGGTATTTTATTAAGCGCAGATAAGTATTGTTCTTCGTTAAATCCATATTTTTTTGCTTGTTCAGAAAAAAAATCGTAGTCTATTTCTTCGTCCTCGTAAAAAAATTGTCCAAGAAAAAAATGTCCCATTCGCTTACCTGCAACCATAATTGGAGTAGCAATGTCCCATAAATTATTTTTACACTTATAGGTTAAATATTCTCCGGGTTTGGATTCGCTTGAAAGAAAAATATCGCTCTCAATACAGTTTTTTCTCGTTATAGGATGAGTTCTATGGAAAAGAGTACACACATCGCGCCACCCAGCTCCAACTAAAACATTGCCTTCGAGATCTATGATAGCCATTGGAATATCCGTCAATTTATTAAAATCATTCATTATTGACTGTAATTTCGAACTATCGATGATATCTTTTAATTTTACATTTTTCATGTCAATCTCAGAAAAAGAATCGTCATCTAGATTTAATTGATATCTTTTTTCCAAACTGCGATTTTTATCAAAATTGATTATTCGCTCCGTTAGTTCTCGAATAAAGGTTATTTTATATTTTTCATCTTTCCAGTATACTTCATCTGACGTAAGTTCTACGGGAAGACTAATTCCGTTTTTAGGATGGAGAATCGTTTTATATTGATATTCTGCACCTTTATTAAAATATCCACTTTCGTTTTTATAAAATAAATGTCCTATATTCATTCCTATCAATTCTTCTCTCTCATAGCCCGTTAGATCTAAGGCATTTTTATTCGCTTGCAGAATAGAACCTTCAAAATTGGAAATTAAGTAGCTTTGGTTTTCAGATTTAATGAGACTTTCCAATTTTTCTTTTTCCTCTAAATGAGTTTTGCTTTTTTTTTTCATTTTAATCCTAATTTATACTATATACACTATTTAAATCAAAATCTATCACATTTTTGATAATATCTAATAACTCGTGAATGTCAAAAGGTTTATTAAGGAACGCTCGAGCTCCCGATGAGATTGCAATCTCTTTAACAGAAGCGTCTGCACTGGCAAAAATGATTATTGCATTTCGGTTTATTTTTAAAATCTCATACATCACCTCTAAACCATTTATCAAGGGCATCCTATAATCCAAAAGGGTGAGTTTGATGCTTTCGTGGTTTTTTTTATATTTTTCAATAGCTTCTTTACCACTTTTAGCGAACTCAAGGTTTTCTAAGCCTAATTGCTTTAAAATGAGTTTGTATAACCTTAACACGGCACGATCGTCGTCAGCAATTAAAATCTTGAAAATATCCTCTCACCTACTTAATTAGACTGAAGAAAGAACTTTTATTTAAGTATTTTGAGTTACTTTTTTAAAGAATATAAAAGCGTTCGCTTATAAAATAGTGTTTTTCGAGCGTGTTCGTAAAAATATACGATTTCTAAAAATCAAATGTATTCAGAGATTTTTTACTTTTTATAAATATCTCATGAAAAAGCCGTTGGTAAGCGATCGCTCTATCAAGAATTTAGGTATAAATAAATAAAATTAATCGTCATGCGAATATCTTTGCTCCCTCCACGGATCTGCCTTGTTCGAATATCCGCCCTTTTCCCAATATCCTAACCTATCTTCTTTCAAAAAAGTGATCTTTAAGACCCATTTAGCCGATTTGTAGAAATAGAGTTCGGGAATCAACGCTCTGACGGGACCTCCGTGCTTATCCCCTAGCGCTACTCCGTCGTATTTCAACGCTAACATCGCCGTCTCGGATTTAATCTTTTGTAAAGGGACAGTTGTGGTAAATCCACCGTCAGCGCAGTAAAATTCCACATAATTTGCGCTAATTTTTGGTTTTACTATGCTTAAAAGTTTCTTAAACGATAATCCGCTCCATTTTGTGTCGAATTTGCTCCACGAGGTCACGCAATGAATGTCAACGATTTGTTCTTCGTCTTGAAGTTCTTTTAACTCGTCAAGCGTGAAAATTCTTGGATTTTCCACTTCTCCCGTTGCTTCTAAAGTGTAAACCTCTCTCTCAATGTGGGCAACTCTTCCCTTTTGGAGGACGGGGAACCTATCTGTGAGATGCTGGCCGGGAGGTAATCTTGGTCGTTTATCGTTCTCAGTGTTATTTTCCATACCTAATATCTGAACTTATACTTTCTAAAACTATTTATTATAAAATATTTAAAATAGTATCATTCAAACGACATAATATAACTATCGTTAAATTAACAAATAAGAAAAATAAAAATATAGTGATTATAAATGACAGGTAAGAAAGGAGACGTTCAATGTATTAATGACGAGATTTTAGAGAGATTAAGTCTTAAAAATAGAAATAAGTTTTTGAATAACAATTTACGAAGTATTTTAAAACCAGAACTCTTTAATTTCTTGAGAGACGCGCAAAAGTTTTACGAACGATTTGAAAGAAAAAACAATATTGACCATACTGAGGATTTTTACGAATGGATTCCCGAGATTGGGAAACAAGGCTTAGTCACTAGAGTAAATAAATTTGAAGAATTTGGGCTAAATTATGAACCGTATGGGATTACCGCAGAATTTATGAGAGCTCTCGCTACGGATTTCTTTGATCCTCAGCTAACTATGGGCATGGGAGCAACGGTTCTAGCGGTAAATCCGTTAGTTCTCCACCATGAGAATGTAGATATCCGATTAAAAGCGTTAAAAGAGATGGTCATGGGCGAGAAGATAGGCTGTATTTGTATTACTGAACCAGACAGAGGTTCGGATGCGGTTCACATGCTGACAACGTGCGACGAACAAAGCGATGGTAGTTTCATTGTAAACGGAGAAAAAATATATCAAACTAATGGTCCAAAGGCAGACTGGGCGGTCATTTATGCTGTCGCAGAAAAAAATAACGGAAACACCATGGGACAATTTTTAGTAGACACGACATGGGATGGTTGGGATGTAGAACGAGTTAACATTCCCTGGACACCTCGGATGCATCTAGGAAAGGAAACATTTACCAACTTAAGAATTCCTAAGGAATATGTGTTGGCTCGACCAGGAAATGGTAGAGACCATCTTTTTGAAGGCTTGAATCTGGAACGGTTAGGAATAGTCGCACTCAATCTTGCTGAAGCATGGAACGCCGTCACGCACGCAGCAATCTATTGTAATATGAGAAAGCAATTCGATCAAGAGATCCTAAAATTTCAAGGAGTAGGGTTTCCACTAACCGATCAATGGGCGAAAACAATGAATTTAACCTTAGCGTTTCTACACATCACTCAAATTGTAGACGAAAAGATGGAGCAGTTCGAGGGATCGCTTCCCAAACAATTAAATTTAGCTTTGGTGGCGAATGCTTCTCAACTTAAATCTCAAAGCGCAAAATTAAGCGAGCGTGTCTGCTACGAATGTGCCAATATCATGGGAGGCGCAGGAGCGTGTGATAACACGCTGATGGAAGATTTATTGGGCATTTCGAGGATCCAAGAAATGGGTGGCGGAACCAGACAAATTCAGCAATATATTATGAGTTTAGCACTGAGACAATTGTTCAAAATGAGTTAGTTAAAGGAATAGTCAAACGAGGTTGGAAATTTGTTCAGTCTCTCATATGATTATAACTCATATCCAGTTAAAACAAAAAAAGTGAGGAATAAATTTTGTATTTTATTTTTACTATTTTTTTAAAGAGATACCCAAATTTAAGTTCTCTATTAGTTCTGAAAATCGATTTCTTATAGTTACTTCCGTTACACCTGAGATGTGAGCGATTTTTCTTTGAGTTCGTTTTTCCTTTGTCAGAATACTAGCAGCATAAATTGCAGCGGCACATACCCCTGTAGGTCCTCTTCCTGAGGTGAGACCACGATGTTCTGCCATCTTTATTATTTTTTTCGCAATATGATGACAATCAACAGTTAGGCAGAGTTCGCTAATAAAACGCGTGAGAAAATCGAGCGGTTTAGTGGGATTTAAATTCAACCCAAGTTCTCTGGAAATAAATCTAAAAGAGCGACCAATTTCTTTCTTGTCAACTCGAGCTACTTCTGCGATTTCATTTAAAGTGCGGGGAACTCTATACATTCGACATGCAGCGTATAACGAAGCAGCAGCCACACCTTCAATACTTCTCCCTCTAATAAGATGCGCTTCCACAGCGTCTCGATATATTTTCGCAGAGCATTCTCGAAGATTTTTAGGTAAATCAAGATTGGATGCCATGCGATCTAATTCGCTTAAGGCAAAGGTAAGATTACGCTCTGTGGCGTCAGATACTCTTATTCTACTCTGCCATTTTCGGAGTCGATATATTTGCGCTCGAAGTTTTGCAGGGATTTCTTTTCCAAAGATGTCTCGATTCTTCCAATCTATCATCGTGCTTAAACCTTTATCATGGATCATATAGGTCATTGGTGCTCCAGTTCTTGTCCGCTTTTTCTTTTGCTCCGCATCAAACGCTCGCCATTCGGGACCGAGATCGATGAATCGTTCTGATTTAATTAATCCGCAATTCTCGCACACCATTAAACCACGCTCTTCATCGAATGCCACTACATTACCGCATTCTGAGCAGCTATTCATATTTTCGTTTGGTTCTGTTCTTCCTTGGTTCCTAAATACAGATTTCCAAATATTTGACACCATTTTTTCGGATACTTATTCCTTATTAAAATTTTTTCAATGATTATTATCCTACTTTGACGTAAAATTCGCTACTTGGGTTAAAGGTGCGTTCAAGTGGAGCTTTAAGAGAAATGAACGGCAATTTTGCGGGACCGAATATGTCTTTTATTGAACCAATTTTCTCATATTGTTCGTCAAACACTTGTTTCTTGAAAATTGTTTCAAGTTTCGTATCCCATTGGGTCGTTCGAAAAATGTGATGTTTTTTAGATGCTCCTAAATAGAATAATCGTAATTTAACCCAAGGTCTCTTCAATGAGTACTTACCACACATAATAATTGAAATATAAATGTATTTGATGATCAATAATATTTAAATATAATGATTTTCTCTTGAACAATTTAACCCGAAAAGACCCTTTCCTTCTTAAAAATTAAAAGATTTTTATCATAATTAACAAGATGGAACAGTCAAAAAGGAAATTCTTTTTTTCTATTTAATCACATAGTCTCGATTTGAAATGATTTTCGTCCTTCGTATCTTCAAAAAATATACGTTTTGTAGAAAAATTACAATTTGTGGTGAAAAAATTTAACATTTTTCATTTATTCATTTGATTAACTCAATTTCAATTTCAAATCAATTTCAAGTTAAAACATCGGAATTAAAAGTCTACAAACTGGATTATTCTAATAATTTCGCTCTTTCTTTTTTTTTTAGAGATTAAAATATTTATCCAATTGGAAGTATAAAAAGTTTTATTTAATTATTGATTTTTAATCGTCTTTTCGTTTCCTCTCTCTATGCAATAAACTAAATTGGGTTCGATTGGACAACCGCCCCAACAGCTCGGAAAAAAAGAACAATCTTCGCATCCTTCATAGCGAGGATTTAATAAGGTGTTTCGAAAGTTTATAAATAATTGACTATGCCACGCGTCTTTTATAGTTGAATTCTTAAGATCAACGCCCATTTTAAGCTGCATAAATGAACATGGTTTAATCTTCGCTTCCCAGTCTATATAGGCAGAATAAGTGGCACCGGTGCACCCATCAATCGACTCCGCCAAGAAAGGAAAGTCCCTCACGCAGAAAGCGGAACAAGCATCTAAAGCCAGCCGGACACCATATTTTTTTTGAAGGGTTAAAATTCTTATTAATTCTCGGGTTAAGTCTTTTTTTTGCCTCAAGGTTATTATTTCGGATTTTAATTTAGCACCCCTTCCCATAGGTTTAAATAATAACAATACTACGGAATGGATCCCCAAGCGTGCATACTTTTCTGTAATTATTGAAAGGTTTGGGACGCGCGATTTAAGCATTACTATATGGAGGTTCGTCTGGATCCCAGAATTTATTAACCTTTTGACAGCTTCAAGGGTTTCTTGTTCTCTTTTTTCTGAGTAACTTACTGCAACCGCACCGCAGTATTTTTTTGATGCCGTTAGAATGTCTGGAGTCAAATTTGTTCCGTTTGTGGTGTAATTTGGAACGATATCCCCTACTTTTCGGATTTTTTCTAAGATTTCAGTAAAATTCGGATGGAATGTAGGCTCTCCTCCGCCCAAAGCAACTTGTAAAACTCTACTTTCTATCATTTGCCGTAAAAGCATGTTAAAATTGTTCGTTGAAAGGTGTTCTCCTTTGTTAGCTGAATTAGCTGACATGTAGCAATAGGGACATTTTAAATTACAATAATTATTTAGAGATAAGTCAATAAGTATAGGACTTTCGGTGACCATTGGTGCGTTTTTTGAGAATTTTATGTTTTTATTCAATTTGAGCTTTACTTGATTAGGAGTATGTTCGTTGAAAAAGATCTGAGCGAATTTTTTCTCCCGTTCTTGTAAAGTGGCTTTTTGGAGGCGTTTAAACAAGGTTACAAAGCCTTCATGGTCAATCATCACAGTTCTTCCGTTTTTTTGGTTAAAGTATACCCCTCCAAACGGCTCGTTTCTGAGGATTATGCTTTTTATGCTGCGTTCATCTCCGATATTGTTTTTGCATTAATAATTTGATGGGCTATAATACAACACGATAATTTCATTGTTTGAGCTTGATTTACTTAATTTTACTAGTCTCTCCAAATTTTTAATCAGCTTATAATCTCGTTCTTTATATTCATCCCCCCAAGCTTCTAAGAGGAAATCTCCGAAATAAAAATAATATTCTTCTCTAAGATGGTCTATTTCAAAATAAGAATTCTCACTATACCAAACCACCTCATCCATATAATCATGAAAATCGGAAACTAGGTATTTAGATCCTCTTAAATCCTTCAAAATCTTTTCCAGCGATTTTCCTTTCCGAATAGCAACAATTAATACGGCATTATCGCTACTTGAATTTGTAACAAAACCGTCTGAAATTTTTAAGATCTTAATAATTTATCACTTCGGTATTATAAGGAAAACCATATGATTTTTAATCTTTAGAACCCATTAATAGAATAATTTCGTTATCTTTATACTTTTTAATTTTATCAATCATTTCTTCGAGAGCTCTTCTTTCAGAATAAGCCATTGCGAAACCTTCGTGCACATCATTAGTTTCAATATAATTCATGTATAAATCGTATTCTTCAGTCAAGTAGTCGAATTCGATGTTTGAATAAGACAAACTATATGCAATTTCATTGTCGTCCTTGTAAAAATCAAAAAATTCAGTCGGTAAAAAATTTGGAATACCTATTTTTTTGATTATATTTTTGAACTCTTGTCCTTTTCG
Source organism: Promethearchaeota archaeon (assembly GCA_014729315.1). Next base: position 12,628 of record WJKD01000855.1, read on the forward strand.
CACTGCTAAAATTACGGTGATACCATAATTACTATGATTGGTAACAAATCCATCAGAAATTTTTAGAATGTTCATATTCTCGTTCCTTAAATTTGCACACTGTTTATTTATAAATCTATTTTTATACCTCGACTCTTTAAATATTCAATTCTGTTTAATAATACCTGGATATCTTCAGATATTTGTATTGAAGTATAATTCTTTTTTGATTGTGCTTTAGAATTTTGAATCTTTTGTGCGATTGGCGTACCGTATAAGCTAAACTTTTCTAGAAATTTAAGATCTTGAATAAATTCCGGTATTTTTTTTAAATTACTATACGAGAGAGTTAATATTTTAAGCTTTTTTAATGTACTAATTTCATAAGGAAGTTTTTCTAATGGATTATTTGACAATATTAATTCTGTTAAATTAGCTAAATTTGTTATTGAATTTGGCATTTTTCTTAAATTTAAATCTCGGAGATTTATCGAGACAATATTTTCGTTTTTAACTTTAAATTGTTTTAGAACCATACTATTATATTCATTTTGTTGATGAACCAATTCAAATTCATCTGGAACGCGTGGATTATTTAAGAAACTTCTGTTGGCATGCCTTTTAAACACTTCTTCTGCTTTACGTCTTTTTACGCATTCTAATGTCTCAACATCAGCTAAAAACCTTAATTGATCAGATTTTATTTTTATAGGGTATCTTTTCTGAATCATCATTATCTGTTTGTCGTGTGATTCACTTTCCGGGGCATTGTATTTTAAATGAAATCTTTCGTAATAACAATCGGAACTTTCTTTCAATTTAAATTTACCAGTTGTCTTTGAATGTTCCAAATCATCTAAGAAAATTTCAATTTCCTTAATAGAGGTCATTGAGCCCAAAATTCTATCAGCTATTCTGTCTAAAATTCGAAAAATCAATTTTTTATCAATTCTCTCTCCGGAATATTCGAAAAATCTAAACAAAAAATTAAGATGAGTTCTATAGCTTCCATGACTGTTCTCAAATACTGAGAGAATACCCAAATAAAATCCAGAATATCTATTTTGAAAAAGAGTTTGTAATTGGCGAGTATCCAATACTTTATACGATTCATACACCAGGAGGTTAACAAATAGTAAAAAAAGGTTTTTCTTTTCGTCAGAATCTAATCTTAGCAAATTTCCTAAATATAATTCTTTATTGTATCCCCTAAATTTAGTTAGTTCACTTCTTATACCGAAATTTATTGAAAAATATTCGAAAACAACTTTATTTAAGCTCTTTAGTATTTCCATCAAGATGATATCGTATTCTGAAGAAATTTTTCTTATTTCTTTATAAAAATATCTGGGGCTATAATTATCTGGAAACGGAGGAGAGTTACGCTCATAATTATATGAGATATATTCTTTCCAGAATAAGTAGGTTAAGTTAAAAGTTTTAAATAACGGGATGGTTTTTTTTTGGAAATTTCTACCGATTTTTGCAATAATGTCAAAATAGCTTACTTTCATACTATTAAATAGATTTGTTTCAAAAGTATCCAGCTCCCCGGATAAGTAAGCTTCGTATTTATAACTCGACTGATAATTTTCAATTAATCCATCAATAATATCTTCCTTTATTTCATTATTACAATTTGAAAAGATTTGAAAAAAGCCTTCAACTAGTTCTACCTTATTGCGAGAGGCGTTAAACAACTTCTCTTTAAAATACTTTTTAATGTTTATTTTAATATTATGTTCCAGCTCGGTAGCATATTTAGTATATAGCTTAGCTAGTAGTGTTTTGTGAGCAACAGATTTTATTATCTCTTCTTTTTTCTTATGCCTTGATGCTCTTTTCCATTCCAATTCGGATTCATCTATTTCAAATTTAAATTTAATGGTTACGGCATTTATTAATTCGTTTTTGTCTTCTTTCTTTAATATTGAAAATGTCTTACCAAATCCTTTAGGAAATATTTTCTCCCAACTCCTCAGATCAAATGAAAATAAAAAATCTCCGATAATATCCCCAATAGTTATAAAATTTTCCTCTTCAAATTTTTGAAAATGATTTTTAAAGATCTTAGCAACGCTATTTTTAATCAATACATTTATATTAATATTATAGAGATTTGATAATTGCAATGCTCGTAGGCCTTTTAATGCTAACAACTCAAAATTTATTATTATATTTGTGACTGTTTTTAATGCCTCTTTGTCGAAAATATTCCAATTTGATTTTATAATATTAGTAAATAGTTCTCTTGAGGATTTGTCTTTAATCTCATCAATTACATTTTTCCTAAAGTTTTGAGCAATCTTAAAATAATCTAAATTTGGCATTAAAACAATAATCAATTGAGTTTCTTCGTCCAAGTCATCGATAAATTGGAAATATTCTTGTTTTTGTATATGTTCTCTTATTGAATTATTACCGTTTAATAATTTGTCAGTTAAAATTTTCCTTAAATATTTTTCAGCATTTTTATCTCCATTTATAGTAAAAATTCTTAACAGATGTAATGCTATAGGAGTCAGCTTTTCGTCTTTTTCCATTTTTTTGATGGATTTATTGATCAGCTTCTCAGAAAATGAAAAATACTTATGGAAATCTTGATTATTAAAAATTTCCAAAAATTCTGGATCTGTTAGAAAATAGAGACAGCTAAGATCCTTATTGTGAAATTTCTTTAATAACTCATTGGTAAAAATTTTCATATTGATATATTTCAATACATCAATTTTTTGTAAGAACTTTATCATTTGGTAATTATCTTGGAATAATAATTTTGGAACTATTGTTTTAAGGAAAAGTTCAGCTGATTTATCACCTTTTTCTGAAAGAGCTTTGAGTATAAGTATAGCTAGTTGTTTAAGAGTATATCTTTTTCTTATGTGATTATTTTCTTCTGTTTTTAAAGCTTGAAAAATTTCCATTTTAATTAATTCGAACGAAAATAGATGTTGAAATTCATCTGTTTTCAGAAAGATTGAATATTCTGGAGTAAACAAGAAATCGATTGCTCTTAAATCTTTATTTTTAAGAAGACTAAACATCCATTTTAACAATTCTGTTTTTTCTGCGTATTTAACAAATCCGTCTTTTTCTAAGTAAGATCTCATACTACTTGTCCCATTAGAAATCAGGTTAGCTACGGAAACTGCTAATAATTCTTTTGCTTTTTTATCTCCTTTATTCGTCATCCTTTTTAAAAGCACAAAAGAAGCAGGAATAGTACTTTCGTTTTTAACTCCTATGTTAAGAATTTGATCTATATGTTCGTTGTTAAATGAGAAAAACTGTTCGAGTTCTTTCTCTTCGAAGAATTCAAGATATTCAGACCTGGACAAATAAGCTAATATTGATAAATTACTTGATTTAAAACAATTTGAGATTAGGGCTTTTAATAGATTTCTTGCACCTTCGATAGGTTTCTCTACCATTCTCTTTAGAGTCTTGAAGGGTATTGAAAAAGGGAACTCCTTTAAATTCAATATTTCCATGAATTTCTTTTTAAATGTACTACTTTTATTTAATCTGTTAAAGATTTCTTCAAAATCGCGATTTACTAAATATTTAAAATTCTCATCTTTTTGACTTATCTTTTCGCTTAATAAATCAAAAAGATAATTAAAATCACAGTTAATGAATCGATTGTAAATTTCCTCTTTTAATGATTTAACTTTGGATAATCTCTTCGTCATGTAATATTCTAAAGCAGTCTGAGACCCAAGATCCGCTAGCTTTTTGTATAGTATAAGATCAGTTTTCCCAATATCATCATTTCTTAACGAATTAAAATTAAAGTCTTGGAATAATGATTCTAATTCTTCTGAATCATAAATTTGAAGGTATCCATTATTGACTAAGAATAAAACAACATTTCTATGACCGCTTAAAAATCTTTTGGCAACTTCCTCCTTGAACTTCCTCTTAGCAGTTTTATCTCCTACCTCGGTAAGTCGTTTAAGAAGAGGGAAGGCCAGTGTACGATGTAACAAACGTGTATCATAATCACTCTCTATCCATGCTTGTAAATTTGAACAGTGTCCCCAAAATTCTGTTTCAGGATCTACTTTAGTACGTGATTGATTCCCTTCGAAACGACCTATTTTCTCCTCGACATCGTCAATCGATTGAACTTCATCGTAATCTTCTATTTTATTTATCGGGATGTCTATTACTAAGAATTTACATTGGTTGATTTTTTTTTTCTCGATGTAGATATTTGTTTTATCACCTTCAAGTTTGAGGGTAAGATACTCGTTTATCTGAAATTCATCGGGTTTTACTACGGGATATTGAATTCTTTCTTTAGCTAATTCAACCTTCTTATTTTCCAATTTTAACTGCCTTAGTTTTTCTACATGAAATTTGGAATTAAGGTGCCGGGGAGAATTTGGGTTTTTTAACTCTTTACCGCAAATAGGACATTTTTTCTTAATCGTGTGAACACCCTATATTTAACTTTTGGTTTAATAATTTCTAATATTTTTCTCTATTTAAGCTTTTAAAACCAGAGAAAAACCCTATAATCTAATTTTTTTCTTTATTGTTTATCGAATGTCCCAATCTAACATATTTATAGATATTCATGTTTTTCTGGAAAATCTTTCTCAGAAATAGAATTACCGCATACGACGCTTTTACTAAATTTGAGCAAGACCATATTTTTTTCCTTAGGGA